>JAHWJO010000076.1 GCA_019348365.1 Armatimonadota bacterium
GTCAGCGGCGCGGAGAAGACCCTCGTGGGCACCGTCCTCGACCTCGACCAGGGAAAGGAGCGCTCCGGTGGATAACCGCACCCTGATCAATCCCCCCGGCGGCGAGCGGACCCAGGTCGTGCCGCCTGCGGGAGACCGCACGCAGGTCGTCAGCCCCCCCGCTTCCGGCGACCGGACCCAGATGGGCGTGGCCCTCACCTGCCCCGTCTGCGACACCCAGAACGCCGGAGGCACCGAGTGGTGCGGCGAGTGCGGCTTCCGCCTCGATGCCGCGCCGGGCGAGACCCCTTCGCCGGATCAGGCCCGGCCCCCGGCGCAGCTCACTGACGAACGGGGCAACGCCTATCCGCTTTACCCCGGAGTCAGCACCCTGGGCCGGCAGGACACGACCGTGCTGATCCAGGACCCCACCGTCTCCCGCCGCCATGCCCGGATCACCCTCGACGAGGGCGGGCTGCGGATCGAAGACCTGGACAGCAGCAACGGCACGACCGTGGACGGCGAGCGGCTGAACCCCGGCGAGCCGAAGGCGATTCATGATGGCGCGACGATTCAAGTCGGCTCGGTTTCGCTGAAGCTGGAGGTAAATGAAGCGATCTCTCAGGCGGCGGAAGAAGGACCTCCCTCTGAGACATCAGATGCACCGCTGGAAGACCCGGAGCTGCTCGGGGCCGCCGTGGAGATCGAGCGGGAGGCGCTGCACGGTCAGGCAGGGGATGCTTCCTACGTCGAGGAATCGCTGATCGAGGACGGAACCGAGGAAGTGATCCCGGAAGAAGGGGCGCTCGTCGGGCCGCGCCTCCTCCTGCCCGACGGGACCGCCTTCGATCTCCCCGACGGGGCCACGACGGTCGGGCGGCGGAACACGAACGACCTCGTCCTCCCCGACGCCTACACGTCCGGCGCGCACGCGCAGGTGATCCGCGAGGGGAACGCGGTCCGCGTCGTCGATCAGGACAGCACCAACGGCACGTTCGTGAACGGGAATCGCCTCCCTCCGGGCGAACCGACAACGCTTTCAGACGGGGACGTGATCCGGTTCGGGCAGACGGAAGCGACGCTGAGCCTCCCGAATGAAACCGCCGATTCCGGGGGATAATAACAAAAGTCGTTAGTCGGAAGTCGTTAGTCAAAAGTCAAAGGCCGAGTCTCCAAGGAGTGACTTTAGACTTTTGACTAACGACTTTCGACTGAACCATGGAGGTGTGAATGGTCTGCCCCCAGTGTGGGACCCTCAATCCGGATGAACGGGCCGCCTGCTTCCGTTGCGAGCACTCCCTCTCGCCGTCCCGGGTGGCGGAAGAGGTGCATTGCAAGTGGCACCCGGAAGCCCTGCGCGCCGCCAACTGTTCGGTGTGCGGCACCCCGGCCTGCGACGAGTGCGCGATCTGGGTGGAGGAGGTCCCCTACTGCCCGGACTGCGCCGCCGTGCCCGGAGAGGAGCGGGTCGTTCCCAAAGTGGAGCGCGTCCTGACCCCCCTCGAAGTGACGACCTATCCCTGCGCATCTTTCGGGTGGCGCCTGGCTTCCGGCATCATCGACGGCTTCCTGATCGGCGCGGGGATCATCGTCCTCGCCTTCCTCTTCTGGATGTTCACGAACATCCCGCCGGGGATGCCCTGGATGGGCGGGTCCAACGCTATTTTCTGGGGGCTGGTCCTGATCGGCGTGGGAGCCTACATGGTCTCGTATCACGTCACGAACGGCGAGACCCCCGGCTACGGCGCGTGCGACCTGCTGCTCGTCCGCAAGGACGGCATGGCGCTCACCGTGCAGATCGCGATTTTGCGGTACGCCGTCAGCCTGATCTCCTTCGCCTTCTTCGGGATCGGCTTCCTCTGGATGCTCTGGGACCCCGATAACCAGACCTGGCACGATAAGGCGGTCAACACGTTCGTGCTGCGTACCTCCGAGCGGAAAGAGCTCGATCCCGAAGAGACTCTCCCCGAAACGCCGCGAACGCCGGAGGACCTCCGGGCCGAGTGAACGGCCTTCCCCTCTCGATACCTTCCTCTACTTTCATTCCCCCATCCTCTATGGCCGATCACGACATCACCGCCGAATTCGAAGTGCAGGAACTGCTGGGGGAGCCCCCGCCCGAAACGCCGACGATTCTGGCGCGAGTGACCCTCGGCGCGAAGACGGACCTGGGCCGCGTCCGCGAGAACAACGAAGACAAATTCGACTGGCTGGAACCCGAAGACGAGGCGACTCTGGCCGCGCGGGGCCGGCTGTACGCCGTGGCGGACGGGATGGGCGGGCACGCTGCCGGGCAGATCGCCTCCGAAGTGGCGCTCAAGACCCTGATCCGCACCTATTACGCCGGACTGAGCGGGGAAATCCCGACGGCCCTCTCCGAAGGCATCCGGGCCGCGAACGCCCTGGTGTGGGAGACGGGCCACCGGATCACCGGGCGCAGCGGCATGGGCACGACGATCACCGCGCTCGCGCTCTACGAGGACCGTGCCATCGTCGGGCAGGTGGGGGACAGCCGCGCTTACCTCATCCGGGGGGACTCCATCGAGCAGATCACCGAAGACCACTCCTGGGTGGCCGAGCAGGTGCGCGCAAATGTTCTGACCGAGGAAGAAGCGGAGCTGTCGCCGTACCGGAACGTCATCACCCGGTCCATCGGCGCGGAGCCGGAGGTCTCCCCCGACCTGTTCGAGACCCCGCTGAAAGCCGGCGACCTGTTCCTGCTCTGCTCGGACGGGCTCTCCGGCGTGGTGAAGCCGGACGAGATGAAGGAGATGGCGCACAGCCACTCCCCCACCATGGCCGCGTGGCGCCTCATCGAGCTGGCAAACGAGCGGGGAGGGCCGGACAACATCACCTGCCTCATTCTGAGAATCGACGACCTGATTCGATACGATCATTCCGGCGATGAACGAGTATCTGACGAGCACACAGCGCCGGAGAAGGAAGCCGGTCCGGTCCGTCTCCACGCTTCTTCTCCCACCCCCGATATATCCTCGACAGGAGATCGCACTTCCCCGGCGGAAGAGCGCCCGTCATCCGGACAAAAGAACCTCTCCCCGGAAGAGAAAGATTCCCAGCGAGCGAAATCCTGGTTCGGCTGGAAACGCTGAATCAGGGCGTCCGAAGACTCCACCGAGAGGACCGATTATCTCGCCCCGCGCGCAGTTCCCCCCTCCCCCGCCGAATACCCGATTATCCTCCCCCCTCCCCGTGGAAAATACCGTTCTGACCTGCCGCTACAACGCCTCCCATCGGAGCCCTGGAGCGACCGCGCACGGCCCGGCTCGATCCGGGGAAGAAGAGAGTGAGTCATGGCTGAACGTTTATGGACAACTCTGCCGCTGTCACCCGTAAAAAATTACGATGGCGAGCGATACGATAAGCTGCACCGGTTGAACGGCGAAAGCACTACGCAACGGAGTCCCGGCACTTTCGATCAGGTGACAAAGGAGGATTCGGAGGAGACTCCGGAAGCCGATTTCCTCCCCCTCGACGAGTTGGAGGACGGGGAGGGAGGGCCGGAAACGAAGCCGGACCCGTACCAGTACGATTCGATCCGGGCGCAGGAAGCGTTCGATGAGGCCGTGGCGGCGGCGCAGGACGGCCGGGAGGAAGAGGCGATCCAGCATTACATCCGCGCGTCCAAAATCGCGGAGACGGCCCGCGAGTGGCACCTTGCGGCGGTCGCGTGCCAGCGCGTGGGGGATTTCCTGTCCGATCCCGCGCCTCCGTACGAGTTGGACCGCGCGCTTCGGATGTACCGGCGGGCGGTGGCGGCCTACGAGAACTGCGGCCTCTTCGCCGAGGGCCGTGAGCTATCGTACCGGCTGATGAGCCTGAAGATGCGCCGGGCCGGGGAGTTGCGCCTGCCCCTCTACCACCGGGCCGAGCTGTTCCTCCAGTGGGCGACGGCGGGGTTCGGGTTCCAGCCCTTCCGGGTCATCGGCATGGCTTTGATGACTGTGACGCTGTACGCGCTGGTCTATTACGTCACGCAGGGCGTTCACCGCCCGGACTATCCGGGAGCCCTTCCCTTTTTGAAGTGCTTCTACTTCAGCGGGATCACCTTCGCCACCGTGGGTTTCGGGGATTTCGTCCCCAGGGAAGAGCTCCGTCTGGTCGCCCTCTCCGAGGGGTTCGTGGGGGCATTCATGATCGGCTACTTCGTCGCAGTGCTGGCGACCCGACTCAGCCGCGCGTGAACCCGATTACGAAGGAGTTGGGAAATTGGGGAGTTAGGGAGTCGGGGAGTTGAACTTTCTCGGCAGGTCACTCTCCATGGAGGGCAACTCCCTTACTCATATCGGCTTGCTTTATCCCTGAAAAGGGCGTCAGGCAGTGGCGGTTAGTTCCGCCGGATGCAGGCTCAGGTACTCCCGAACTTCCAACTGCATCCGATCGATCTCCGATAAAAAGCCGGAAACCGCCGCATGGTAATTGGCTGGATGGGTCTCCACCTTGCGGAGTTGAGCGACCTGAGCCTGGAAATACGCGATGCGCTCCAAAGTCACCTGTAACTCCTGGTCATTGCGGATCATGATTCCTCCCGAATGATCTCCACGATACCTCTCAGGCTGCCGTCGCGCTTGATCTGCCAGTTCTCGATGGCGGCCTGTTCGCCGCCGAGCGCGGCCAATCGCCGGAGCCAGAAGACGCTGGCTCCGTAATGAGCCTGAGCGTAGGCATGATCGAAGAGCAGCCGTGCTTCCCCCGTCAGTCGCCCGGTATCGAAGACATCCTCCATCAGCATGAAAACGTCCACATCGTCAGGTTCCGGTTTCGCTGTGACAAAAGAACCGAACACAATAAAACGGGCCAGGCGCCCGGTCGCCATTGCGACTTGATGGATGCGCTCCAGCCGCAAGGCGATAACTTTGCGCCGGGGCGTGGGTGCACCAAGCCGGTCGAGCATCTCCGCAAGCGTGGCGGGATGGATGCCGGGTGGCAGATCGCCGGTCTCTGTAAATGCAGGCAGCATGTTGAACTGTTTTTCTCACTCGAACCGCATCGCCAGAATCCCTCCCTCATCCACCCTCACCGCTTTCCCGAACCGCACCACGCCGCTCTCCGCCGTCGCTTCCAGGAGACTGCCGTTCAGCTCCGCCCTCACGTTTCCGGAGAGGGGGACGGCCAGCTCCGCCAGTTCCACCGTCCCATACCGCACCTCCAGCGAAGCCGAGTCGCGTTCCTGCCGGTAGAGGCCCCATCCCGTGCCGTTGGAGAAGAAGCACGAGAAGGTATCCCCCGTCAGCCGGGGCGCGAACCCCAGCCGCTTCTCCGAGGCGTCGAAGGAAAATCCGGCGAGCGCCGTCAGCACGGAATAGCTCGCCATGCTGCGCGCGTAATGGTTCCCGCACTCGAACTCGTTCCAGGGGTTCCGCCGGGTCCCGTCGTGGCGGTCCCGCACCCCTTTCACGATGGCCAGCCCTTCCTCCACCCGTCCCTCGTAGATGAGATGACTCGCCACCTGGTACTCGATCCCCGGCCATACCTCGTCAGAATAGGGGAATGGAAACTGCTGCCGCCCGCCTTTCGGCCAGGAGCAGAGGATGAGCCCGGCTTCGTCGTTCAGCGCGTAGATCCGCTGCGGGTTGACGTGCTCCGAGAGGTCCGGCTTCCAGTTGTACCGGAAGATGGCGCCGAGCGCCGCGTTCACCTTCTCCGGGTCGAAGAGGTCCCCCAGCCCGACGATCCGCGCGATCCACTGCCCGATGAGCTGGTCGGAGAGGCAGCCCGTGCCGTACTGATACTTGGGGCCGCCGGTCTTCGGGTCCAGATCCTGCCCGCCCAGGCTGATCCCGCTGCCGTGGGAGCCTTTCGCGTCCTTGTCCACCTCGTGATAATAGAACTCGCCGTTGAAGAGGTGCGCGTCCATCCACCTGCGCCCGCTCTCGAAGAGGCGGCGGTACTCCTCGGCCTTCTCCGTGTCGCCCAGATGCCGGGAGATCTCCTCCCCGGCGCGCAGCGCGGCGAGGTAGAAGCTCCCCATCATCGTGTTCGGCCCGTAGAATTCGATGTCGTAGGTGTTGTGCTGGATTCCCTCCATCACGCCGTCTCTGTCCGCGTCCCAGTACTGCCACGCGTACTCCAGCGCCTGTCGCGCGGCGGGCCACCAGGTCTTCAGCCACTCGTCGTCGCCGGAGAGGAGCCACTCGCGGTACAGCTTGAGGATGCCGCCCATCTGCCCGTCGGCGGCGGGGTGGAACTTCGGCTCCGCCTGGGTCCCGAGCGGCAACGGCATCCGGAACGTCATGTGTCCCGGCGGCGTGAGGTCGAACCGGTAATCCGCTTCCCGGATGCTTCGCTCCAGCGTCGGGAAGAGAAACGGCAGCGCCTGGGCGTAGTTCCAGACGTGGGTGCAGGTCCCCTCGCAGCAGCCCGCGTTGGGGTGGCACCCTTCCCAGCCGTAGAACGTGCCGTCGGTGAGGCGAAGGCAGGTCGTCGTCTTCAGGATCGAGATCTGCGAGGAGACCGCGTCGAGGACGGCTTCCGGCAAAGTCGACTCGAAGAGGGCGTCCTTGAACCGCCGGGTCTCCTCCTCCAGGCGCGGGAGGTTCGCAACGGTGTACCGCGCCACGTCGAGAGCGTCCTCCCACTGCGTCGCGTACCAGTTCTTCCAGGTCGGCTTCGGGTCGCCCCCACCCCAGTATTTCTCGAAGTTCGGGATGTGCCACGCGATGACGACGGGGAGCGTGACGCTCTCCCCCGGCCCCAGACTCGTCCTCAGCCCAATGGAGCCGATGTCGGTGGCGTTCGGGCCGGCCTGGGCGGTCTCGCGGTTCTCCGGCAGCTCTCCCGATTCGGAGGCGTGATCCCAGAAATAGTGCAGGCTGTCGAACCAGCCGCCCCGGAACCAATGGGTCGCCACGTTCAGGTCCTGGTGGGGGGTCATCAGGGCGAGCGTTCCGTACCGGGGGGAAGACGGGTCGTGCTTGCGGGTCCGCATGACGAGTCCGCCCAACCCCTCCTCTTCGTGGGGAGCGATCTCCCCTTCCCCGACTTCCGGGTGGCCGATCCGGTTCTCCAGGTTCGCGAAGAGAGTCGCCTTCACCCGCTTCGAGGTCGGGTTGTGGAGGTGGATGAGGAAGACCGCCACCGGCAGGCTCGAATCCCGGTCGTTCAGGGGGATGAACGGGTTGAACGCCTCCAGAGCGACCTGGAGCGGCATCTTCGGGTCGTCCAGCTCCAGCCGCGCGAGGGGGAACGATCCCTCGAACGATGCGTTTTTGAAGTGCGGCAGCCCGGCTCCAGTGGCGCGGTCCACGCCCACGCCCCCGTGAGTAAAGTTATCCCCGCCGACCGGCCCCTGGAGCACCCGCGTCACGGCCTCGCCCCCTTCGGGCTGGGCGAACAGGGTGAAGAACGTCATCTGGAACTGGAGCCCCTTATTCGGGCGGTTGAAGATCTCGAAGTCGCGGAGCTGGCCCCACCCGCCGAGCGAGATGCTGCCTGTGCCGATCCCCCCGAGCGGAAAAGCGATCTGATCGAGCTGCCGCCCGGTGTACCGGCGGGCGTGTCCGGGCCGGGTGAGTTCATCGGATGAGTAAGGGAGTTGTTTATTCAAGGGATCTCCTGCGCGTGGTGAGTTTAAGAGCCTCTCCGAAAAGTGTAGCGCCCGCGTCTCGCGGGCGTGCCGCCGGGACGGCGGCACTACGATGGGCCATCCGAACAACAGAGATACAGCCAATGGAGTCCAATGATTTCAATATTTTGGTTAGGCTCTAAGCTGGAAACCGTAGCGGAGGGTGATTCAAGGGTGAGCCGGAATCCCTTTCGTTCGTCGCGCTCTCTTTCCTTCCTGTGGAGAAAACAGTCAAGAAAACAGAAAGCCTTCTCCCGGCGTGGGAGAAGGCTTCATCGTCCGCTCAAAACGAGAGCGAATCAGTTGCCGTTCCGCTCTTTGTCTTCTTCCTTGACCTTCAACTCTTCGAAGTGGCCCGTCTCCATGTAGGAGATCCGCTCGGCGATGTTGGTGCAGTGGTCGGCGATGCGCTCCAGGTACCGGCTGATGAGCAGGAATCTCACCGCCTGGGGGACGGTCTCCGGTCGCTCCTGCATCAGATTCAGCGCATCGATGAAAAGCTGGTCGTGCAGGTCGTCCACCACGTCGTCATCCTCGATGCAGATCCGACGGGCGAGGTTCAGGTCCCGATCCGCGAAAGCCCGCACGGTATCGTGTACGATTTGAAGCGCCTTTTCGCCGATCTCCTTCACCGGCAGCGTCGGCTCGAAGAAGGGGGTGCCGATCATCCGCTCCCCCGTTTTGGCGATGTCCACGGAATAGTCGCCGACCCGCTCCAGGTCCGCGATGATCTTGATGATGGTCGCGATGATGCGCAAATCCTTGCTCAGGGGCTGCTGGAGGGCGAGGAGGCGCACGCACTGCGACTCGATATCCAGATCGAGCTGGTCCGCCACGTCGTCCATATGCACGACTTCACGCGCCAGCGCGCCGTCCTGGGTGAGCATGGAGCGCATCGCTTTCGCCAGCATCTCTTCCACCACGGCCCCCAGGCGGACGACGTTCTGCCCCAGGGCGTGGATCTGCAAGTCAAAATTTTGGCGAGTCTGGTAAGTCATCGTTCCCCCCTGCACCGGATAGGGAATCTCTCCGGGGCCTTCATCCTCATCAGTGAGCAACCCAGAGGTCTTGAGTAGTAATTGATACAGTATGATGGACGTTGTGTCACTCCATCAAGTTCCTGTGAGTTAAAAGAAACAAACAGTGCGGGAATCCGGCGACTCAAGTCCCGGGCAACAACGGTACGAAATCCCCCTGTGGGGACTTCCCCTCCCGGCTGATAGTGTTGGTTGGTCCTGAAGTCGGCGCAGGCCGACTTTGCGCTGTTGTTGCCGCGAATTCATTCGCCAGGACAAACCAGGGGCAAGTCGTTTATCCGAACCGGCCCCGGATGTAGTCGTCGGTGCGCTTGTCGGTCGGGGCTTCGAAAAGGCCTTCCGTCTGCCCGAACTCGACCAGCTCCCCCGTCAGGAAGAAGCCGGTGAACTGGGAGACCCGCGACGCCTGGAACATGTTGTGGGTCACGAGCAGGACCGTGTAATCGTGCCGCAGGTCCAGCATCAGCTCTTCGATCTTGAAGGTGGAGATCGGGTCCAGCGCGGACCAGGGCTCGTCCATCAGGAGGATGTCGGGCTGGATGGCGAGGGCGCGGGCGATGCAGAGGCGCTGCTGCTGCCCGCCGGAAAGATCCAGGGCGCTCTTCCTCAGCGAGTCCTTCACCTCGTCCCAGAGCGCCGCCTGCTTCAGGCTCTGCTCGACGATCTCCTCCATATCGGCCTTCTTCATGCCGTGAAGGCGCGGGCCGTAGGCGACGTTGTCGTAGATCGACTTGGGAAACGGGTTGGGCCGCTGGAACACCATGCCGACCCGCTTCCGAAGGTCCACCACGTCGGTATTGGGGGCATAGAGGTTAGTCCCTTCGATGAGGACTTCCCCCTCCACCCGCACGCCTTCGATCAGGTCGTTCATCCGGTTGATGCAGCGGAGGAAGGTGGACTTGCCGCACCCGGACGGCCCGATGAGCGCGGTGATCTGCCGGGTCGGCAGGTCCACCGACACCCCTTTGAGGGCGTGGAAGCCCCCGTACCAGAGATGCAGGTTTCGGACGGAGACCGCCGAGGAGAGGTCCGTTGGAGAGATCGCTACCATCGCAAATTCTTTCTCACCCGCGCGCGTACCAGCGCGGCGATCAGGCTCATGGAGAGGACGAGCAGGAGCAGGACGAGCGCCGTGCCCCACTGGATCCGGGGCGGCGCGTCCGGCACCTGGGTGGAGATGATGTAGAGGTGATACGGCAGGGCCATGATCGGGTCTTTCACGCTTTTGGGCAGGTGGGGGAGGTCGAACGCGGCTGCGGTGAACATGATCGGCGCCGTCTCCCCGGCGGCCCGCCCGATGGAGAGGATCGTGCCGGTGATGATCCCCCCCAGCGCCTGGGGAAGCGTGATGCGGCTCAGGGTCTGCCACCGCGTGGCCCCCATGGCGTAGCTGGCCTCCCGGTACGACTGCGGCACCACCCGCAGCGCCTCCTCCGTGCTCGTGATGATGATCGGCAGGACCAGCACCGAGAGGGTGAGGATCCCGGAAATCAGGGAGGTCCCCAGCTTCAGGAAGAGGACGAACAGCCCCAGCCCGAACAGGCCGTACACCACGGACGGGACTCCCGCCAGGTTGATGATCGCGAGTCGGATGATCCGCACCCACCTCCCCTGGCGGGCGTACTCGGAGAGGTACACCGCCGAGAGCACGCCGAGCGGCACCGCGACGACGATCACGCCGAACACCAGCATGAGCGTGCCGACGAGGGGCGGCATGATTCCCCCGGCGAGCATCCCCTCGCGGGGCGGCTGCGTGAGGAACTCCCAGCTCAACGCCCCGATCCCCCGCGCCAGGATGTAGAGAGGGATCAGGAGGACCGGGATCAGCACCAGGACGGTGCAGAGGGTCATCAGCGCAAAGGCCACCCGTTCTTTCACGCGGGCGTTCATCATCGGGTCCTCCCGCTCCGCACGCGATTCAGCGCGATGTCGCTGATCAGGTTGATGAGGAAGCTGATGCCGAAGAGCATCAGGCCGATGGCGAAGAGCGCATGATAGTGCGAGCCTCCCTGCACCGTCTCGCCCATCTCCTGGGCGATGGTGGCCGTCATGGTCCGGAGCGGCATGGCGATGGTCTCCGGGATGACGGGGGCGTTGCCGGTGACCATCAGCACGGTCATCGTCTCGCCGATGGCGCGGCCCAATCCGAGCATGCTCGCGGCGATGATGCCGGAGCGAGCGGAGGGGAGGACGACCCCGACGAGGGTCTGCCAGCGGTTGGCCCCCAGCGCGAGGGAGGCTTCCTGGTAGCTCCGGGGGACGGCGTTGATCGCGTCTTCGGCGATGGTGATGATGGTGGGGAGGGCCATGAAGGCCAGCATGATCGCGCCCGTGAGGCCCGTGAGGCCGGTGGGGAGATCGAACAGGTTCTTCACCAGCGGCGCGAGAAAGATCAGGCCGATGAAGCCCAGCACCACCGACGGGATCGCCGCCAGCATCTCCACCGCGAACTTCAGCGCATTGCGGAGTCCCGGCGGCGCGAGCTTGTTGATGAAGACCGCGCTCGTGACCCCCAGCGGAATGGCGAAGACGCACGCGAAGAACGTCACCCAGAGCGAGCCCAGCAACAGCGGCAGCGTGCCGAACTCCTCCGGGTCGGACGTGGGATACCAGCTCCGCCCGGTCAGGAACTGGACGAGGTTGTATTCACGCGCGAGGGGGACCGCTTCCCGCAGCAGGAAGAAGAAGATCAGCAGCAGGGCGATCAGGCTGATGCTCCCCCCGACATGGATGACCCACGCCATGAGGCGGTCCATGATGTGGGCGCGGCTGGTGCGGGCGGAAGACTCCGGGCCCGGCGCATCGCGCCGGGCCTTCGTGTGAACGAGGGGAGGGGGAACGTTCGTGTCTTCGATCATTGGAGGGGCACGAAGTCCTTTTGTCTCACGATCTGCTGGCCGGCGGGGCTGGTCACAAAGTCGATCCAGGTCTTCGCGTGGCCGGCGGGAGTTCCTTTGGTGTACTGGTACAGCTCCCGCGAGATGGGGTAGCTGTTGTTCATCACGTTATCCACCGTCGGATCGACGGCGGGGCTGTTGGCATCCTTTTTCATCTTGACCGGCTTCACTTTGGGATTCAAATAACCCAGGCCCACGTAGCCGATAGCGCCCTTATCCTGCGCGGTGGTGTCCACGATCTGGTTGGTGGACGGCAGCAGGAGAGTCGAGGGGACGAAATTCTCCTCCTTGAGGACGTGTTCCCGGAAATAATCGTAAGTGCCGGAATTGGTCTCCCGCGAGAGGAGGAGGATCTTCTGGTCCGGCCCGCCCACCTGATTCCAGTTCGTGACCTTACCGGTGTAAATCTCCTTGACCTGATCCAGCGTGAGCGTATCGACCGGGTTTTCGGGATGAACGATGACGCTCAGCGCATCGCGGGCGACGACGTTCTCGACGGGGTTGATGCCTTTCGCCTGGGCGGCCTGGAGCTCCTTCGGCTCGATCTCGCGGGAGGCGTTGGCGATGTCCGCCGTCCCGTTGATGAGGCCAGTGATCCCGGTTCCCGAACCGCCCCCGGTAACGGAGATCGGAACGTTCGGGTGCTGCTTCTCGAACGCCTCGACCCACGCCTGGGTCAGTTGCAGCAGGGTGTCCGACCCTTTGATGACCAGCGTCCCGCCCTGGGCGGTGGCTCCCGGCGCAGCGCCGGTGGTTTCACCGGCATTCCCGCCGCCGGGGGAATTGCACCCGGCTCCCAGCAGCCCCAGGGACAGGG
>JAHWJO010000494.1 GCA_019348365.1 Armatimonadota bacterium
CGCGCGTCATGAGAGTACTGGTTGCCGAAGATGACGCCATGTCGCGACGGCTCCTGCAAATCCTTCTGGAGCAGTGGGGGCACGAGGTCGTGACGGCGGAGACCGGCGTGAAGGCGTGGAGTCTCCTGGAGCAGGAGGCGTTCCCCCTTCTCATCACCGACTGGATGATGCCCGAAATGGACGGGCTGGAGCTCATTCGCCGCGTCCGGGCCGCCGATCGGTTGAAGTACGTCTACATCCTCCTCCTCACCGCGAAGACCCTCAAGGAGGACCTGATCCGGGGGATGGAGGCGGGCGCGAACGACTACGTCACCAAGCCGTTCGACCGGGAGGAGCTGCGGGTGCGGCTTCGGGCCGGGGAGCGGATCGTGAAGCTGGAGCAGGCGCTTTCCGAGCAGAACCGCGAGCTACATGTCATCCGCAAGGAGCTGGAAGAGCGGGTGAACGCCCGGACTCTCGATCTGGCCCGGACCAACGAGGAGTTGCGCGCGGAGGCGGCGGAACGTCAGCGCGGCGCGAAAGAGCTCGCAGCGACGCAGGAAAAGCTGGTCCAATCGGAACGCGAAAAGCGGGAGTTCTACCGCGAAGTCATTCGCTGCGTCACGAAAGACAAGTTTCACCTGGTGGATCGTTCGGAGATGCCGACGGAAGGGGAGCTCATCCTGGATGCCCCGCTCAACGAGATCGAGGATTACCCCGCCCTGCGGATGGAACTGCGCCGGATCTGCGCGGAGCACGAGATGGACTCGGACCTCACCGGCGATTTCGTGCTCGCGGTGGGGGAGGCGGCCACCAACGCCATCAAGCACGCGGAGAAGGGGCGCTGCCTCGTCTACGATACCGGGGACCGCCTGATCGCCCGCGTGGAGGACAACGGTTCCGGCATCCGCACCGAGAACCTCGCGCCCACCATCCTGCTTCCGGGCTTCTCCACCCAGGTCTCCATGGGCATGGGCTACACGATTATGCTGGAGACGGTGGATCGGGTCTGGCTTTCGACCGGCCCCGAAGGGACGCAGGTGCAATTGGAGAAGTGGATTCGTCCGGAAGACCGGCCCGACCCGCAGTTCCAGGCGACGCTGGACCGGTTCGGAGACGAATGCCAGGAAGAGTTCACCGGAATGATGAACGGCATCGTGGGCGTGGAAGAGGCCGACGCGCCGAACGAAGGAGACCCCGAAGGCGGGGAGAACCCGTCGGATCGCCCGTCCTGAATTGAAGGAAGGATCCTCCGTCGGGAGGGGAAACGATCCGGTCGCATGGGAGGTGAGAGCGATGAACGCGCGCTTTGGTGAGACGGATTTCACCCTCGTCGAGGGGGACATCACCCATCAGGATACCGATGCCATCGTGAACGCGGCGAATACGCGGTTAATGGGCGGGAGCGGCGTGGACGGCGCGATCCACCGGGCCGGCGGTCCCGTCATCATGCAGGAATGTAAAGCATATATCCGGGAGCATGGCAGCCTCCCGGTCGGGGAAGCGATGATGACGACCGGCGGCCAACTCCATGCCCGCTATGTCATTCACACGGTCGGCCCGTTCTGGCATGGGGGCGAACATGGAGAGCCGGAGAAGCTGGCGAGCTGCTACCGCAATAGCCTCCGACTGGCACTGGATCATGGGTTGAAGACGGTGGCGTTCCCCTCGATCAGCACCGGCGTCTACCGTTATCCCATGGATCGGGCCGCGAGGATCGCGCTGGGAACGATCCGGGACTTCTGCGAGGAGCATTCCGGCCTGGAGGAGGTGCGAATGGTCTTGTTCGGGGAGGCGGCGCTGAAGGTCTATGAAGAAGCCCTGACGGCTGAAAAGGACAGGAAGGGGTAAAATGAACTGCCCCGTTTGTAAAACCATGCTCTTGCGTCCCACAAAACTGGAGCCGGGTTTTCCGGCGGATCGGTGCCCCGCCTGCGAGGGGACCTGGATTCCCGCCGAGGGCTATCGGCGCTGGCGGGAGCGCCAGCCGGGCGATCTTCCCGAGCAAACGGAGGGGACCGCCGCGCTGGACGTGAACGACACCCGAACGGCCAAGATCTGTCCCGCCTGCGGCCACATCCTCCTTCGGTATCAGGTGGGACACGGGATCCCGTTCATCCTGGAGCATTGCGGCCAGTGCAACGGGGTCTGGTGCGACCGGAACGAGTGGGAGACCCTGAAGGAGCGCGGCCTTCATGATAACCTGCATCAGATGTTCGCGGGGACCTGGCAGCGCCAGGTGCGGCAGGAGGAACGGCGGGCGGCGCTGGATCGGCGGTATACCGAGAGGTTCGGGAAAGCGGACTTCGAGGAATTGCAGCGGTTGAAAGCCTGGATCTCCGGTCATCCTCTCCAGGCCGAAATCCTCGCTTACTTGAACGATCCCGACCCGTATGAAGCGTAGGCGGATCCACACGGTTACCAATAGATCCAGTGATACAAAACAGGCGGGGGACTCGGATCCGAGTCCCCCGCCTGTTTTGGTTCTAACCAGTAGCCCCCCTCGACCTATTCCTCAGATACGGCGTCGGCCTTCTTTCGTCCGCGACGGCGGAGGGCCAGCAACGGGAGGAGACCCGGAAGCGCGAGAGCAAAGGCGCTCGGCTCCGGGATCACCGGAATATCCGGCGGCAGGGAAGGGATCGGCGGAGTCACCTCCGGGATGATGGTCCGATCGCCGCCCCCGCCCCCACCCAGAGCGAGCAGCGCGGGGATGATGAGCGGGAGGAAATTGGGCCCGCCGCCACCGCCCGCCGCCACCGGAATCGGCACGGGAGGAATCACCGCCGCCGGAGGGGGAGTCACAATTGGGACGACAGGCGGGGCTTCCGCTACAAGGGGGCGATAGGGAAGGGGCTGCGGCGAGGCAGCGGCCAGCCGGGGCCGGGGGGTAACGGGTGTGGGCTGCCGGGTGTAGACGGCCACATCCACCGGCTTCTGGGGCGTGGTCATCACGATCTGCTTGATGCAGGCGCAGCAGCTCCGGACCCCCATGAAGGAGCGAACGGTCTTCCCGTTAGGCCGCACCGTCGTCCACTGTGCGACGCGGAGCTTTCGGGTGCCTTCGTCGAACAGCTGCAATTGCCGTCCACTCTTATCGTAAGCCTGGATGCTGGCGTTGACCGGAGCGGTCCCCGACGCCAGGAAATAGGCGCCCGCGCTGTGGACGGGCTTATCGAACGAGATGACGGTCTTGTTGCCGTAGTTCCGGGTGGACATTCCGACGCCGCGCTGGGTTTTCACCCGCACCGCCTGGCCCGGCTGGCCGCCGGTGGTCGGCTGGATGGCGACTCTATCGTTCCCCCGGAGTTTCGCTTCGTTCCTCACCACGGCGACATGGGCGGAGGCCACACCGGACGACAACGCCAGGCCCAGAGCGGTGAGCGCGACCAGGCGAGACGTTCGGAGAGGGACGATCCTGGATGATGACATCATTATCTCCTGCATTGGCTGAAGCGGCGGACACTCTTATTTTAGCATGTTCGGGCATGCAGAGCGTCATGGGCTGCAAATTTGTGGAAGAATGAGTTGGACCCGGAAGAAGGCCTTTCGATTTCCGCGCCGGAAAATCGTTCGGCCTCTGCACGGAGAAGAAGGTTGGATGGACGCCAGTGAGGCGTTAGGGTCCCTTTATCCCGGTTAGCAGGTTCCAGCTACACTTTAAGTATATCTTATTCCTGTTGTTCTTAAACCTACGCGGCCAGTACTCCTGCTAACTTTAAGCAAAGCTTCCGGAGCGCTTCCCCCACGGACGGCGGAAGGGACGGGATACATCTCTTATCTGCCGCAGCGAAAGCCCCT
>JAHWJO010000495.1 GCA_019348365.1 Armatimonadota bacterium
ACCAGTTTAGCCTCGGAAGGGAGTTCCTTCAAAACTTTAGTGGTGATATACTAGATGTCGGCGGAGAAAAACGAACGTGGCCGGTTTTTATCTCCCTCCACCGGAACATCTTTAAGCTCCTGATTCTGCTCCTTTGCTTCGGGCTGGGCGTGGCTTACAACAACTCTCGCTCCTCCTCTTACTGGAGAGAATCGTACCGGATTCTACTGTCCGGCTTCAGACGGCTTCGTCCAGATAACCCGGTCATTCATGGCCGGATTATCTGGACCCACACGGTTCCCAATAGCGCCTTTAATTCTATGAAGTGACCGAGGATGAGGCCAGCCTTATGTTGAGAGGTGCAGCCAGTGGTGAGCGCCTAATGTAACCCCCCCGTTCACAAGTTCGGTTCCCGCCTCCAGCGACTCGTCTGAAGAGGCGATAATTCTCAAGAGCTTGCCGGGAATCTCCAGCCGGAGGGTTGCCGGGGAGTCGTTGAAATTCTGAAGCGCCACGTCACGGGGGCCGAAGAGGTGGAGAGTCACCCCTGTCGGCCCGATGAAGCGCACTCCCAGTGGATCGAGTAGAAAGTCCCGGTAAGATGGGATCGCCTCCATGGAGAGGCGTGGTTCCCCGGATCCGGGAGGAAGGGCGTCGGGCCAGATCCTCAACCTCTCCCCCTCCGGGAGAGCCGGCCCGTCCGCATGGAGGGTGTCCCGGAGTGACGGGGTGATGCACGCGATCCCTTCCTTGATAAACTCCGCCAGCTTCTCCGGCAGGTCCCGATCCGACCCGGCGTGTCGGGTGAAAAAGGCGACGCGGGAGCTCGACGGGAACCGGGGCGTGGGGCGAAGCGGAAATCCCCACCGGCTCAAGGCTTCAAAGAGATAGGCGTCGTCATGGGGATCGGCATTCGGGGGGCAGTAGGCGGCGATCCCCCGGAGCGGGGTCCTCCTCGCCACCTTCTGGATCTCCGGCAGCCAGTGTATCTGCGCCTCCAGGGCGGGGAGAGAAGGGGAGGAAAGCAGGTCGCCACTGGAACGGAGGCAGAGTTCCGTCGCCCCGGCCAGGGTCCATGCGACAGCCTGTTCCGCCGGGGAGGGCATCAGGAGAGATTCGGCAGGGGCTTTATTTCTCGGGGCATCGGAGGCGTGGCCACTGGCCCCGAACGCCTCGGGACGGCCCTGCGGCAGTATAATTTCTCCACCGGCGGCTTTCCGACCGGCGATCTCCAGCAGCCAGCGAAAGAAGAACGGGCTTCCCGGCCAGGGAAGCCCGTTTCCATGTGTTCCTGCCGCCTCGATAGAAGTCAGGCTCGTCCGGCCCACAAGCATCCGATGGAACGATTGAGACAGCGGCGCTATAGGGTAGGAATTGGCTTTCAGCGACTCATGATCTCCGGGGAGCAGGAGAGTCAAGGTGATTCCGGGGTGGGTACGGCGCGCCGGCTCGATAAGATGGCCCTTTGCGAAGGAGAGAAGAGAGCTTCGACGGAAGTCGCTCCAGGAACGCCGGCCTTTTTCCTTTCGGCAACTCTCGCAGGTACACCCCGAGAGGTTCAGCCCCTCCACCCAGATCTCATCGAAAGCAGCCGCTCTCTGGATTTCTCTTTCCATGGCGCGCTGAAGGCCGGGGCGGGTGTAACAAAGGCCGTCGGAGGAGGATTCCGGGTCCGGCAAAGGGACGGAGATGCAAGCCGCTGCAACCAGCCCCGCATGATTGAAAAAGGAGCGGAGTTCAGGGAGGCCGCTTTCATCCGGTTCCGTTGCCTTCGTCAAATCCAGAGTCACTTTACGGATTGGGAGGCGGCGGAACAGATCGAGCAGGGCGGTTCGGCGCTCTTCCTCTTTGAGCAAGAGAGTCGCCTCCGCCCATGCCAGCCGGAGGGTGAGTGTGGGATACGTAGGGCGACGGGTCATCGTTCCATCCTGATCCGAGGGACAACACCAACAGTATGACACGGGCGAGTATCGTGATCAGAATCGGAGAATCCGCATAAGATACAGCCATGAGAGGTGTGGACCCATGGGTGGGATAGGAGTCTACGCCGGCCGGTCCTTTCGACTTCGTACGCGACATGATTCGTGTGTTTGTTTCCGCAACGGATTCGCCGTCACAACACCGGCCCCGGCTAACCCAGGTGTACGCAACGGTTCGCAGGGCAGAGGCAGAGGCAGAGAGTGTAGAGGGGAGGAGACAAAGCATCCAGCAGGTTTGGATTGTTTTTCCTGTGATTGGGTATAAGCTTGCTTGAGGGCGGAACCGAGGGATTGGCCTCCTCGCCTCCCGGTATTCCGTTCGATTAATCACATTCTAAGGAGAGTAAAAAATGGCCGCTCCCTTACAGTGTCGCGTCCTTGAAACCGATCAAAGTCTCTACCTCTGCCTGGAGGGGGACCTCGACGATAAAAGCTTTTTGCAGCTTTCGCGTGCCTTTGCCGACCGGGAACTCGATCTTCCAGTGAAGGTGGACCTGGAAAAAGTGCGGTACGCCAACAGCACCGGCATCCGAGCGCTCGTGCTGCTCCAGCGTCAGGCCCGGGAAGCCGGGGTGGACTTTACCCTCGTGGACCCTTCGGAAGAGGTGAAGCGGATCTTCCGTTCGACCGGGCTTTCCGAAGTCTTTCACATCGGCATGGGCGATCCGGAGAACCCCTGCTGAAGAGAGACGCGCGTTGATGAAATATGATGCCGGGTATGCGCCTTTGATTCGGCAGGAGAGGGACCCTCGCTGATGGGTCCGAGAGACGGTTGGAGACTTGCTGGATACCCGGACACCGAAGGTGAATGCTGTTATGCCCGATGCCATGACATGCCAGATCCGCAGAGATGCGGATACGTTGTACCTCTGCCTGGAAGGCGATCTGGACGAGAAGAATTTCCTGACCGTCTCCTACGCGCTGGCCGGCCAGGAGATCAATCTTCCGGTGAAGGTGGATCTCGCAAGGGTTCAGTACGCCGACAGCACCGGACTCCGAGCGCTCGTCCTGCTTCAGCGGCAGGCCCGGGAGGCCGGTGTCGCGTTTTACCTGATGAATCCCTCCGAACCCGTGAAACGGATCTTCCACACGACCGGCCTCTCCCAGATCTTTCAACTGGTCGCTCACGACACCAGCAGCCCCTGTGGTCCTGATGCCCTGCCTTGATAAGAGCCCTCCATCCTACTTTCTTATTGGCTCATCCCACTACCGGAGGAGGCTTTTGCTACCGTTTCGCCCCTCTTGCCGGAAGTCGCTTTCGTTCGAGGCCGGGGGGGCACCTGCCCGGACGGGAGCGGGTGCTTCGAGCGGGTGTTGTCGGCGGCTAAACCGGCGGAACTGATATTCGCCATTACCACGGACCACAGCACCTTGCTCCCGCATCGCGAAGGTAAGGAACGGTACCGATGAGCCTACGCAGGCACGATCTCGTTGATGGCATTCAGTTCGTCGTCGGAGAAGGAGAGGTTGTCCAGCGCCTTCACGTTTTCCTCAATCTGCGACGCCTTCGACGCGCCGATCAGTGCGCTTGTGACGGCGGGCTTGCGGAGGATCCACGCCAGCGCCATCTGCGCAAGGGTCTGCCCCCGCTCCTTTGCGATCCGGTCCAGCCTCCTCAGCTTCTCCAGCCGTTCGGGGGTCAAGTTCTTCTCCGCCCACTCCTCGCCCCACTTCAGGGCGGCGCGGGAGTCATCGGGGACCTCTCCCGAGAGATACTTGTCCGTCAGCAATCCCGAGGCGAGGGGGCAGAAGGCGATCACGCCCGCCCCCTGCCGCTCCGTCTGGGGCAGGAGGTCCTTCTCGATCCCGCGTCCCAGCAT
>JAHWJO010000496.1 GCA_019348365.1 Armatimonadota bacterium
CACTGGAGGGCGAGCAGCGACACGACGCCGATCTGGTCGTCGCCGACGTCCCGAAAGGCGGGGTTCTCCTCGAAGCTGCCGTCCGATTTTTGAAGCGCCTGCGCCCGCTTGGCGACCTCCCGCAGGATGCGCGCGAAGAGCGGACGCGGGTTCGCGTAGATGTCCATCGCGGGTCGCGAAGCGAACGGATACGCCACGGGAGTGCGTGCAGGGGCTGAAGCCATCGCCCTTCCACTTACAAGCGCCATCACCCCGATAGCGAGGGCGGCTCTGCGGATGCGGAAGGAGAGCTTCCTTCCTGCTCTCCGCTTCGGGAGTATCAAGGCTATAGACATTCTCTCCTCTGCTCCCCCTTCTAAAGGACCTGTTCTGAAAATAGCCTCCGGCTCTCCACTTTGGCTGATGTTATAACGAAATGTAACAAACGAGATGAAGAGACGGTTGCAAGAGAACGCCTCCTGGAGTGCATCGGCTCACCGACGCTTTCCTCCCTTCTACGCCCCTTCCGGCGTACCGTTTCCCGTCGATAAAGCTGAAGCGGCGGCGAGCCGACGCACTCCAAAGGGGATTCTCGCTTCACCTTATTGGGGACATGAGCCAGGCAATGAAGTCTCGCCCCTGATTGATCTCACATGCAGGAGAGTAACCCGTCAGGCCCAGGGATGCAGAATCACCTTCCCGCACTGCCCCGATGCCTGGAGCTCCCACGCCTCCTGGATGCGGGACATCGGGAACGTGTGGGTGATCAGGCGGTCCAGCTTCTCTCCCGCCTTCTCTATAACGCTCTTAATTCCGGGGCGTCGGATAAATTGTAGTGCCAGGCGCCGTGCAGCCGGAGTCCTTTGGAGATGATCGTGTTGACGGAAATCTCCCCACCCCAGCCGATGAAGCTGACCTGCCCTTTCCGGCGCGTGGCCTCGATGGCCAGCCGTTCGGCTCCGGGGGCGGCGGTGCATTTGATCGCCAGGTCCGCTCCCCTCCCGCCGGTGAGGTCGCGGATCTGCTCCACGTTCTCCTTCAGCTCCCCCGCCGTCACTACCGCGTCCGCGCCCAGCGCGCGGGCCAATTCCAGGCGATACGGCTCGCGGTCCACCCCGATGACCCGGCAGCCCCGGTGTACGGCGTTGACCACCCCTCCAAGGCCGACGGGACCGAGCCCGACGATCAGGACCGTCTCCCCCGGCCCGGCATCCATGAGCCATAGCGCGCCGAAGGTCGGCCCCAGGCCGCAGCACGCCATCGAGGCATGGTCGTAGCTCATCCCGTCCGGGATCGGCACAAGGAGCGCGTCCGGCTTGACGAGGTACTGCGCCATCGTCGCCGTCGCCGCGCTCTCCCCCATGATGCTTTTAATGTCCCGGTTGTGTTCGCAGTGGATGTAATCCCCCGCTTCGCAGAGGAAACAGTGGCCGCAGGGGTACTGGGGCATCACCACCACCCGGTCCCCGATCCGGACCCGGTCGGACCGATCCACCGAGACCACTTCCCCCGCCGCCTCGTGGCCCAGGCCATCGGTGACGCTGCCGTTCATGAAAGCTGTGTACTCCGTACACATCGGGGCCGAATGGACCTTGACGACGACGAACTCCTCCTGGGGCCGGGGATCGGGTTTTTCGACCCCTCCCCCTCGCCGTTCACCGAGCACCGCCGCCACCTGCATTCCGTCCTCCTCCCCCGCATTTCCGTCTCCGGCGCAACCCTCAACGCCGTCCGATCCGCCGGTATCGTAGCGCATCGCGGCAGGAGAGGAGTTCCCCGTCATGCGGCGAATATCCTCGAATGTCCGGTGGGAGCAGAGCGGGGATTTCGGGAGCGAAGCCGGTTCGCGGGAGCGAGCTACCCGGCATCAGCAGGAGGACTGTAATGAGCGACTTGCGCCTGAACCTTCGCCGCCAGACGCTGGAGACGGATGCGGAGGGCTACATCGGCTGGGAAGCGAAAACGGAGGAGGAGGTTCTGCCGACTTCTGAAGTCGCCCTGCTCCTGTGCGACGTGTGGGACCGACACTGGTGCCGGGGCGCGGCGGAGCGGCTGGAGGCGATGATCCCCCGCATGAACGCGACGGCGAACGCCGCGCGCGACCGGGGCGTTCACCTCCTCCACGCGCCTTCCGAAACGATGGAATTCTACGCCGGGACCCCCGCGCGGGAGCGCATGAAACGCATCCCGCACGTCGAGCCCCCCGAGCCCCTGGACCTCCCGGACCCCCCGCTCCCCATCGACGACTCCGACAACGGCTGCGACACGGGCGAAAAGCCGTGGTACCGGGCGTGGACCCGCCAGCATCCCGGCATCGAGATCGACCATGACCGCGACGGCATCTCGGACAGCGCCGCCGAGATCTACAGTTATCTGATGCATCACCGCATCCGACGGCTGCTCGTCATGGGGATCCACACCAACATGTGCGTGCTGCACCGCTCCTTCGGGATCAAGCGGATGGTACGCTGGGGCGTCCCCGTGGCGCTGGTCCGGGACCTCACCGATACAATGTACAACCCGGCGTTGAGTCCCTACGTCAGCCATGAGGAGGGCACCCGTCTGGTCGTCGCGTTCATCGAGAGGTTCTGGTGCCCGACGCTGGAGAGCGGGGACCTGTTCCCCGGCGGAGAATAGGTCGGAAGGGGACCGTTCTTTTCCAATAGAAACATGTCGATGCTCATCGGTTTGGGAAGCGTTTCAAACCCGGCTATAAAAATAGATCGATTTTACATTCTCCTCTCTCAGATAAAGCTGCTATTTACACTGTAGCTCTAAGATATTTGATGAAATCTTATTTATCCTTATACGTATTTATGCTGCTCCTGGGGGGGCAAATGAGCGCCATGCCCGCTGCGGAACCCTCTCCGGCAGCCCCGGCTCCCGCCGCCGGTGAGATCCTCCTCCACGAGTTCCGGGTGCTCCCGGCGGTGGGGCGGTACGGGCGCTCCGCCGTCTTCAACGATCCGCTGGAAGCGCGGATCGTCCGCGGAACCTGGGTTCCCCCCGCCGCCGGGGAGACGATGACGCTGCCGGACGGCGCCACGCCCGCCTGGGAAACGGCGACGGCGGGGGCCGACGGCTGGCTCCAGAGTCGCGCGCTGCGCGGCGGTTACACCTACGCGTCCGTGCAGGCGGACTCCCCGAAGGTCATGCTCCTCGAAGCGTCGGGGCACAATATGGCGTACGTGAACGGCGTCCCCCGAACCGGCGACCCCTACGCCTACGAGTACGTGCGGCTGCCGATTCAACTCCGCAAAGGACGGAATGACCTCCTCTTCCACGTCTCGCGGGGGCGGCTGAAAGCGAAGCTCACCGCGCCGAACGGCCCCCTCCTCCTGGACACGAAAGACTACACCCTGCCCGACCTCCGCATCGAGGAGAGGCCGCAGGCGTGGGGGGCCGTGGTCGTCCTCAACGCGACGGATCGGACGCTGGAAGGGCTGGCGCTCTCCTCGGCGCTGGCCGGGAGCCGGGCGGTGCGGACGCCTCTCCCGCCGCTGCTCCCCTACAGCGCCCGGAAAGTGGGGTTCCGGATCGCCGGCTCCGCCCCGAAAATGGAGGGGACCGTCCCGCTCCGCCTTCGGCTCGTAGGGGCGGAGAGCCGAAACCGGGCGCTCGACACCACGGAGATCCCGCTGCGCGTCCGTCGTCCCGACCAAACCTACAAAGTCACCTTCGTGAGCGAGATCGACGGGAGCGTGCAGTACTACGCGGTGAACCCGGCGACCCCCGCCGCCTCCGGCAGCCCGCCGCCCGCGCTCTTCCTCTCGCT
>JAHWJO010000497.1 GCA_019348365.1 Armatimonadota bacterium
AGGCGCTGGTACACGCTTTTGGGGTCGTCAATCTCTGGGTGCTGCGCAAGCCCCTTTCGGACGAGGTCGAAGCGGTTTCTGAAATCTTTCAAACCCTCCTCTTTTTTCTCTGCTATACGTTTCTGGTAATCCCCGGCGTAGAGGACGTATCTTTCAGAGCGTTCATAGAACCTGGGCTTGAACCCATACAAGTCCTCCAGAGCCTGAATGACTTCATCAAGAGGGCGCTTTCGGAGGCGGGCTGTGATCTTGTGATCGCTGATCTCTCTGGAAGCTTCCAATTTTATTCCAGCCTGTTTCCCCAGTTCGGCGCAGAACTCATCCAGATCCAGAGAATTCACGGTGAGTGTAATCGGGTATTTAAGCCCTTCACCGGATACACCCTGAGGGGATGTCGATTTCTCAAGCGCATTCACCCCTGTCGATACGCTTACATTACTGATGCAGAGGCCGTAGAGGAGGCAGATCATCACGCGCGAGAGAGACCGATGAGATTGTTTCGGCAAAGAATACCAATGGGGTTGGGAAATAGCTGTATTCCATTCTCTATTCAATTTCTACCCTCCCCTCCAGGCGTCTTTTCTACCTACTTTACCTCTTATCTTAACCCAAGTTGCTACCTTTACGCGTGAAACCGCATTTTTTAGCGGATTCTGCACCCTATTTAGGCGTGAACTTCAAAGATAGCAATTTGGGTTATTTTATCTCTTATCTTACGTCGGGAGGGGCTTGCCCTTCGTTTCCGGCGCGAGCCACAACCCAAGGAGTCCCACCACGTAGATACAGGCCACGATACTCGCGGCGCGGCGCAACCCGGCGGCGGGGTCGCCGGGGACCTCGAACGCCTTCGCCAGCGTCCCCAGCGCGAACGGCGCGGCGGCGGCCAGGATCCGGGCGCAGTTGTAGCAGAACCCCGTCCCCGTCGCGCGGAGCCGTGTCGGGAACATCTCCGGGAAATAGACCGCGTACGCCGAGAACGGCGCAAGCGCGCAGAAGCCGAGGATCGGCGCCCACAGGTACGCCGTGAACGGGTCGTTCAGGAAGTGGAACGTCCCCTGCACCGCCAGGAACGCGAGGATGAAGAACAACAGCAGCGCCGGACGACGGCCCGTCCGCTCGCTCAGGAGCGCGTAGGCGAACATCCCGAAGAACGCCCCGATCTGCTGCACGAAGAAGATCAGGCTCCGCGAGCGGGTCATCTCCGCCGGGGAGAGGTTGTACTTCGCGAACGCCAGCGTGATCAGGTCCGGCAGCCAGAACCCGACTCCCCAGAGGCCCCCCACCCCCGCCATTGCCAGCAGCGTCCCCGCGATGGTGTTGCGCCGGAGCACGGGGTCCTGGAACAGGCCGGGGATCGACCCGATGGCGATGTCTTTCTGGACCGCTTCCGCCTTCGCCTCCACCCAGGCGTCCGGCTCCCGCACGATCCGCCGGATGAAGAAAACGAGGATCGCCGGCAGCGCGCCCACGGCGTAGGCCCACCGCCAGCTGTCGTTCAGCTCGCTCAGGCTCAGGGTCACGAGCGCGGCGGTCATGTTCCCCACGGCGGAGAGCGACTGGAGCGTTCCCAGCGCCATCGCCCGCGAGCGGTTGGGGAAGACCTCCGCCACCAGCGCCGCCCCCGCCGCGAACTCCCCGCCCACCCCCAGCGCCGTCATGAACCGGCAGAACCCGTACCAGAAGGGCGTGTTCGTCAGGCCCGTCAGGCCCGTGAACACCGCGTAGATCAGGATGGTCAAGGCCATCGTCCGGGCGCGGCCCAGCCGGTCCCCGATCATGCCGAAGATAAATCCCCCGATGGCCCAGCCGATGAGGAAGATCGTCGTCATGTACCCGCCGAGCCTGATCGCCTCGGTCCTCACCTGGTCTGCCGGAACCGTCTCCCCCAGCAGGTCCACCATCGAGGGCGTGCGGACCAGGTTGAAGATATTCTGGTCCATCGTGTCGAACATCCAGCCCAGCGCGGCAATGATGAGGACGGTCCAAGCGTACTTGTCGATCCCCTGGTACCATTTCAGTCGGCTCTCGTCCACGGTGGGCACGACGGGCGGGGGGATCGTGTCCTGGGCGGGGATGGGTTCGGATTCGGGCTCTTTGGGCATGGGCGTCTCTCCAGCGTTTTAAGGCGGATCTTCGGCTTGTCGTTTCGTGGCTTTCGTAATGCCGTTTTTCATCTAAAAGGCCAACCAGCAGCAGAGTACCTGCTCCCCTGTTCGATCCGGTTCAGCGTCTCTCCTCTCCCGCTCTGTCCACCCGCCCCTTCACGACCGTATGACGCGACGGGACCGGGAAGGAGAGCCGGAGGGAGGAGCGAACAGAGAACAGACGAGGGACGAATGAGGGAAACCGCCGATCTTTCTCTCCTGGGATCCGCGTCATGAGGAATGCGATGCCTGAGATCAATATCGACGAGTCTTACGTGGCCGGGGAGGAAGCGCCGAAGGGTCTGCCGATGGTCGCGCGCCAGAACCCGGAGGTGCTGGAGGCGGAGCGCGCCCGCCTGGAGGCGTTGTCCCACGAAAGCGCCGGAAAGCGGTTCTGGGCCTACTTCAGCATGTCGGGGCCGGGTTGGCTCCAGGGGGCGCTCACCCTCGGCGGAGGAAGCGCCGGTTCCTCGCTCTTCGCCGGCGCGCTGTTCGGATACAAGCTGCTCTGGGTGCAGCCGCTGGCGATGCTGCTCGGCATCGTCATGCTCAACGCTCTCGCGTACCAGACCCTCTCGACCGGACTGCGCCCCTTTCACGCGGTCAGCCGCTACGTCCATCCGGCGGCGGCCTGGGGATGGGCCATTGCCTCCCTGCTCGCCAGCATCGTCTGGTGCTTTCCGCAGTACAACCTTGCCGCCGACGTGGTCGCCAACATGGGCGCGCAGGCCGGAGTGCGGATTCCCGGCATCCTGACCGCCATTGTGATCCTTGTCCTGACCACCTTCATCACCTGGAATTACAACAAGGGCAGCTTCGGCATGCGCCTTTACGAGAACACCCTCAAGGTGATGGTGGGGTTGATCGTCCTCTGCTTCGCCGTCGTGGTTTTCCGCACTGGCGTGGACTGGCCTGCCCTCTTCCAGGGCTTTTTCGGCTTCTATATTCCCTCGGACATGGAGGGGCGAGGCGTGGTCATCTCCGCTTTCGCCACGGCGGTCGGAATCAACATGACGTTCCTTCTGCCGTACACGCTCCTCGCGCGGGGATGGGGCCGGGAGCACCGCTCCCTCGCCCGGTTTGACCTCAGCACCGGCCTCTTCATCCCGTTCGTCCTCGCGACCTCGTTCATCATCATCGCTTCGGCCAATATGCTGCACGCCGGTTACGCGCCCGGCCAGCCCAAGCCGTCGGCGGTGGCGCTCTCCCAGGCGCTGGAGCCGGTTGTCGGCCCGACACTCAGCCATTACGTCTTCGGCCTGGGCATCCTCGGAATGACCCTCAGCACCATCCCGCTGTTGATGCTCGTCTGCGGGTTCATCGCGGTGGAAGTGCTGAACATTAGCCCTACCGGCTGGGGCTACCGCCTGGCGACCCTGCTCCCGGCCCCGGCGGTCCTCGCCCCCGTCCTCTGGGGGGACCTCGCCTTCTGGCTCGTCGTCCCGACCTCCGTGTTCGGGTTCCTGCTGCTACCCGTCGCCTACATCAGCTTCCTGATCCTGCAGAACCGCAGGGATTACCTCGGCGCGGACCGGCCCGATGGGGCCAGCCGGTGGGTCTGGAACCTCCTGATGGGCCTCGCGGTGGCGGTGGTGACGGGCGGGGGCA
>JAHWJO010000498.1 GCA_019348365.1 Armatimonadota bacterium
GTCCGTCGAATTGAGGAACCACTCCCGCCCACAGAAGAATTCATACGTCAACCCCGCATCCCCAGACACGACAAACCGCTGCCAACGCCAACGCAAGGCGATCCACGCGATGCCCGCCGTATGGCCCGTCTTAAACACCGTCAAGAATACCGGCAGCGGCCCCTCCCCTTTCGTCCCCGGCTCCCCCCCGAGGGGGAGCGGTGTGATCCGGTCCAGCAGCTTCTGTTCCTCCGCCCCGGCGCGCTCCCGCCAGAACGCGATCTCCGGCTCGGCCATCCACCAGTCGGCGTGGGGGAACGCCTCCAGCCCGAACCGGTGGTCGCCGTGGAAGTGGGTGAGGAAGACGTGTCGCACGTCCTCCGGCGTGACCCCGGCCTGATCGTTCAGCAGGTCCGGCATCTGCGGCGGGTGGACGCTCGGGTCCACGATCATGAGGCCGTCGGAGGTCCGGAGGAGGGTACTCGTGCAGAGCGCCCCCCGCTTCCGCTCGGTCTCGCCCCAGAACCGGTTCATTGAGAGGTGCCCGATCGTCAGGATCACCCAGGAGATCTCCGCCATATTTCCTCCCGCGATGCTCGCGAATCGCTCCGCACCCGAATCGAGGTTTCAAATTGCGCCTAACACGATAGACCGGCCATGGAGGATCGGCCTATCGTGTAATATCACCGCATTGCCCGTTATCGGTGGAGTTCTAAAAGCCGGCGACGGGGGCCATCAGGATGAAGCAAGCGTCAGCCGTATTAGCTTACCTCATTCTCAGGCGATGCTCACCCGTACCGGACGGAGATGAAAGATCCAGAGGGGATGTGCATCGTCTCCCCTCTGATTCTCATTTGCTCCACTTCTCCGGCCCGACCCGGCGCTTGCGGACGCCGCGCGGCACGTCGAGGTCGGCGTCGGGGTCATGGTCGAGGCCCGTCTCCCGGTCCAGGTACAGCGGGAAGTCCTCCGCCGGGGGCTTCGTCCGGTCATACGGGTTCTTGTAGCTCCGCATGATGATCCGCTGCTCGCGGGTGAGGGTCTTCAGCCACGCCTCGTCACAGTTCAGGCGGTCCGCCTCGCAGACCCAACTCGGGCAGTAGGTGTAGAAAAAGTTGTAGCGGGTCACGTCGCTGTCGTTGTCCAGAACCGTGTGGAACAGGTTGCCGTTCATCAGCATCATCGTCCCGGCGGGCACACAGACCGGCATCTGACCCTCCACGTCCATCGGCTTGGTGTACGCCTCGAAGTACTGTTTCTTGTGGCTCCCCGGCGCGACCATCATGTTCCCCATGTTCGGGCGGGGAAGGTCGGTGAGCCAGTAGGCCACCTTGAGCTGGATCGGCAAAAACGGCGCGTACACGGTGTAGGGCACGGCCCGCGCACCGTCGTTGTGCCACTTGGTGCCGCTCTTTCCGGGGGGCCGGAGGAAGAACTGCGAGTTGTGGAGCTTCAGCAGCTCGCCGTAGAGGTCGTAGGCGTACCCGACGTGCCGGGGGTGGTCGATCAACTCCGTCAGCTTGGGATGGAGGTGCGCCACGCCGCTCCAGGGGGCCAGCGTCTTGCCGGGCTGCCAGTTGAACTGCGTCCGGGCCACTTCGTCGATCACGTCGATGTATTCCCGGCATTCGTCCGGGGTGAGGGCGTTCTCGAACAGGAGGAAGCCGTCCCGCTCGAAGGCTTCCCACTGCTCGGGGGTGAAGCCCGGCGGGGCCACCTTATAGGCAGGCTTCTCGGCAGTTCCAGAAGCGGTTTCGGTCGATTCCATCATATCCATCGTTGAGCTCCTTATGAGCGGAGAGGACCGGGCCGGTAACCGGGCCCGGTCACGATAATAACAAACCTACTTCACCTGATCCGGGGCGTGTTCTTTCAGCCACTCGCGCAGGGGCACGTCCTCCTCCGAGGGGGTGAACCGCCCGTTGCAGTTGACGGCCCAGCCCAGAAGCTGCTTCCGGATCGGGTCGCTCTGCTCCCAGAGGCTCTCCACCGTCATGTCGTCCTTGGTGCGGAGCCACCGGTAGCCGTACCCGTAGAAGAGCACCTTGCGGGTCACGTCCGACCAGTTCGGGCTGGCCGAATGCCAGAGTCTTCGGTCAAAGAGCACCGCCGAACCCGGTTTCACGCAGACAGGTATCGCCCCTTCGGGCTGGCCCTCGCCCCCCTCCGGACGCTCCAGGTTATCGTTGAGATGGCTGCCGGGGACGATCCAGAAGTTCCCCCGCCCCGGCTCGGAGATGTCGGAGAGGAAGTAGGCTACCTTGAGCGAGAGGCGCGGTCGGGGGTGGCACTCGATCTCGTCGTTGACGCGCCCGCTGTCCTGGTGCCACCCGAAGGTCTTATTGTTCGGCTCCTGGCCGCTGGGAGGCGTGACGATCAGATGGCAGTGGTAGAGGTAAATGTTCCACCCAAGGATGCCCCAGACTTTCGGGAGGATGACAGGGTAGTCCACCAGATCGGCGAAGAGGTCGTGTTCGGGGATGAAGTTGGGGAAGAAGAGCGCCTTCTTCGGGTCCTGCCCCTCGGAAAGCTGGCGCTCGAAGATCCGGTCGGTCTGCTCGATCAAAGCGTCGGTGTGCTTGCTGGAGAGCGCGTTCTCGACAATCAGATAGCCCTGCTCCTCGAACTGCTTCCGATCGTCTTCCGTCAAGCTATGTTCCAGACACGAAACATCCATTGAAATTACTCCTTGATAGGGATTGATTACACCAGTAGGGGGCGCTTCAGGGGGAATCAGTCCGGGCAAGCCACCGGCGCTTCCCGCCGTCCGCTGTCATCGTCATTGAAGTTGTTGATCTTCGGGTTCCGCAGGCGACCCTGCCAGTACTCCTGATCGACGACCCACATGATCCGGGGGGACATCGTCTGGGAGAAGGTGTGCCACTTCGCGTGGCCGTCCACAAAGGAATGGTTCGTACCGCCGCCGTGACGTTCCTTCTCCAGCGAGCGGTTCGTGTAGGGCGGAAGGACATTGATCGGGAACTCCAGGTGCCAGTCGCGAACGCCGCTTCGCTTCTCGGTGATGGCGATGACTCCGGCGGTGTCCTTCACGTCCGCCAGGGACAACGCCCCCCTCTCGCTCGCGGCCCCTTCCCCGGTCGCGCTCACCATTACCTGGGCGTTGGGGATGTAGCTCTGCGGGACCGGCTGCATCCGTCCGTCCGCGCCTCGGACGGAGTAGTTCGCCGCCGGACAGGAGTCGCTGGGGCAGACCCAGACCTGCCGCGACTTGATGAACGGCTGAAGCTGCTCGATGAAGTAGACTTTGGGGTCCGCCAGGAAGATCGGCAGGGTGTCGTCCCAGTCGTTGGTGTACATGATCAGGGCGGTGCCCATCTGCTTGGTGTTGTTCGCGCAGGCGCTCTGCCGCGCCTTCTCCCGCGCTTTGGCGAAGACGGGAAAGAGGATCGCCGCGAGGATCGCGATGATGGCGATCACCACCAGCAGCTCGATCAGAGTGAAACCCTGACGGCGGCGGAGAAACTTGCCGATCGGTATAGAACTCATCACTGCCTTTCCTTCTGTAGCTCTTGTGTTGAACGGCCTCCGGGCTTGCATTCGACGCATGACAAACTCCTGAAATCTGCCGACGCCCTTCTCGGCGCGACGTTTCCGGTCTAAGACGGCGTATCGGGACTCCGTTCTTCTCCTCCCGTGCCGGAGGCAAACGTCCCTGCAGAGTGATTGCGCCAGGGGGGTGCGAAACTCCTGCTGTCTTTTTCTGCTGGCCGTCTGTTACGCTTCCGATCCTTCCGGAGAGAGCGGCGTCCG
>JAHWJO010000499.1 GCA_019348365.1 Armatimonadota bacterium
GGAAGCGGCTGAACCCGGACCCCGAGCGGATCTACCTCACAGGCCATTCCATGGGCGGGCACGGGACCTGGCAGGTCGGGGCGACGTACCCGGACCGGTTCGCCGCCCTCGGGCCGAGCGCGGGCTGGATCAGCTTCTTCTCCTACGCGGGGGGGCGGCGGGTCGAGAACCCCTCCCCCGTCGAGGCGATGCTCCAGCGCGCGACGAACCCGAGCGACACCCTCGCCCTCGCGCGGAACTATTTGATGCATGGCGTCTACATCCTCCATGGCGACGCGGACGACAACGTGCCCGTCACCCAGGCGCGCACCATGGCCGAGCACCTGAAGGGGTTCCACCGGAACGTCACCGTCCACGAACAGCCCGGCGCGGGCCACTGGTGGGACGCCTCCGAGGAGCCGGGCGCGGACGCGGTGGACTGGCAGCCGATGTTCGACTTCTTCGCGCGGCACGCCCGCCCCACCGACGGGCGGCTCCGGGAGATCGACTTCACGACGGCCAGCCCCGGCGTCTCCGCGTGGTGCTACTGGGCCGGGATCGAGGCGCAGGTTCACCCGCTCAAGTTCAGCAACGTGAAGATCCGGTTCGACCCACACCGGCGGCGCTTCACCGGCACGACCGAGAACGTCGCCCGGTTGGCGCTGAGCATGGAGCATGTCCCGGAGGGGGGATGGGTCGCAGTGGAGTTGGACGGCCATGTGGTGGAAAAGGCTTGGTATCCGGGGATTCCGCTCCGACGGCTCCACTTCAGCCGGACCGGGGGGAAGTGGACTCCCGCGCCCCCCAATTCTGCGCTGAAAGGGCCGCACCGGTACGGCCCCTTCGCCGATGCGTTCCGCAACCGGGTGCTCTTCGTCTACGGCACGAAAGGGGACCCGGAGGAGAACGCCTGGGCGCTCGCCAAGGCCCGCTACGACGCGGAGCAGTTCGGCTACCGGGGCAACGGGTCGGTGGACGTGATCCCGGACACGGCCTACCGGGCGGAGCTGATGAAGGGCCGGAACGCAGTCCTCTACGGGAACGCGGAGACGAACGGGGCGTGGGCGGAACTCCTCGGGGAGAGCCCGGTGCAGGTCCGGCGCGGAGTCGTGCGGGTCGGGGGGCGGGAGGCGCGCGGGGGGGACCTTGCCTGCCTCTTCCTGCGTCCCCTCCCCGGCAGCGACACGGCTCTGGTGGGCGCGGTAAGCGGCACCCACCGGCATCGATGGGATGCGGCTGACGAACCGGCTCCCGTACTTCACCTCCGGGGTCCGCTACCCCGATGTGACGGTGATCGCGCCGGAGATGCTGGCGCAGGGCAGCGCGGGTATCCGCATGACCGGCTTCTTCGGGATCGACTGGGGAATGGAGAGCGGGGAGTTCGCGTGGAGGGAGTAAAGCGCTTCACTTGTCCCGCCCTTCCGTCCCGCGCTGCCGTAGATCCCGGCAGGGAGCCTGTTGTTCGCCACCGAAAGGAGTCCACGCGCTTCGGCGCTTCGGGTTCAGATGTGGAAAGGCTTGAAGAAAGAAGGATATGATGAAGATTTTACTCCTCCCCCTGCTCCTCGCCGGGGCTTGCATGAGCGTTCACGATGCCCCCGCAGCGGAGGCGGTCAAAGACGACGCGTGGGTGAAACAGCGTGTCCGGCAGTGGCAGCCGACGGCCCAGGAGAAGCGGTGGGAGAGCATCGGGTGGGCGCCGGGGCTGAAATCCGCGCTCCGGCTTGCGTGGGAGAATCGCCGCCCGGTCTTCCTGTTCACGCTGGACGGCCGGATGAACGTGGGCCGCTGCTGAGGCGGCGCCTTTGGCATGAGAGCCGTGTCGCTCTCGAACCCGGAAGTCATCACGATGCTGAACCGCTACTACGTCCCCGTCTACCTCTCGAATGAGGATTACCGGGAGGGCGGGGCGGCGTCGGCGGAAGAGAAGGCGGAGCTGCGCCGCATCCACCGCGAGGGCCACGCCGCGAAGCTCTCAGTCGGCACCGTCCACTCCTTCATCCTCGGCCCGGACGGCCGTACCCTCGACTCGATGCACGTCGCCCAGGCGTTCAAGCCGGAATTGCTCTCCGAGACCCTGCGGCGGAACGCGGAGGCGCTGGGCACGACTCCGGGAGCGCCGGTGGTCCCGCCGTCGGTGCAGTCGCGCCCCCCCGCCGACCCCCGATCGCTCACGCTGCACCTGACCGCCCGCTACCTGGAGCGCAAGGGAGACGATTATGCCCTGGTGGAGAACGCCGGGAGCAACTGGAGCGCGCTGCCCGGCGAGGATTGGATCACCCTGAGCCGGGAACAATGGACGGGGCTGCTCCCGAAGGGCAAAGCGGCGGTGGGCACGACCTGGACCGTCGATCCGAGTGTCGCCCGGACTCTCCTGAGCCGCTTCTACCCGCCCACGGAAAACTCCGACGTGTCGAAGAACCGGATCGAGCGGCAGGCGATGAAGGGGACGGTCATCGCCGTGCGGGACGGCATCGCGCGGGCGCGGCTGGAGGGGAGCCTCAAGATGACGCACTCGTTCTACGGCAAGGAGGACGGCCGGTACGTCGAAGCCGACTTCCTGGGGTATATGGAGTTCCGTCCCGGCAAGGGAGAGGTTCGCTCTTTCCATCTGGTGACGGACCGGGCAGAATACAAAGAGCCGGAGGGGAGGAGCCTTCCTTACGGCGTCGCGGTCCGCACGCTCCGGAATCCCTGAGGCGCTTGGATTTAATGAATCCGGCTGAGGACTTTGCGCCGTTGAGAGATCGCCGATGAAGCTGAACGGGAAAGTGGCCGTCGTGACGGGGGGCGGGACGGGCCTGGGCCGGGCGACCTGCCTCGCACTGGCGCGGGAGGGCGCGGCGGTCGTCGTGAACTACTCCCGGTCGCAGGCGGAGGCGGAGGCGGTCGCCGAGGCGATCCGCTTGGAAGGCGGGCAGTCCGAAGCCGTCCGCGCCGACGTATCAGTGGATGAGGGTGCGCGGGCGCTCGTTTCCGCCGCCGTGGAGCGATTCGGGAGGCTGGATATTCTCGTCAACAACGCGGGCTACACGCGGCAGGTCCCGCACCACGACCTCGATAGCCTGACAGAAGAGGTGCTGGACCGGACCCTGGCGGTGAACGTTAAGGGGCCGATCTACTGCATGCGGGCCGCGATCCCGGAGATGCAGAAGAACGGGGGTGGCGCCATTATCAATGTCACGAGCACGGCGGGGATCACCGGGGCGGGAAGCTCGGTGATCTACGGCGGCTCGAAGGCGGCGCTGACGACGATCACGAAGTCGCTGGCGCGCGCGTTCGCGCCGGAGGTCCGGGTGAACACGGTCGCGCCGGGGTGGGTGGACACGGGGTTCGGAGGATGGCCCCCCGGCACCGCCGAGACGGTGCGGCAAAAGTCGCACATCGGGCGGGTGGTGGAGCCGGAGGACGTTGCCGCGATGATTCTGTTCCTCGTCACGGACGGGGACGCCCTCACCGGGCAGGAGATTGTGGTGGACGGCGGAACGGCGTCGTTGGGGCCAAGGGGATAAAGTCGTTCAAGACTGTTGGAAAGGGGCGAATAGAACACAGATCTTCGCTGCGCTCGATACACGGAAACTACAGGAAACCCCGGATCAACCGAAAAGAACCAAAAAGCACAAAAATAAAAGACTTATATAACAACAGATGAACAAGGATCAAAACAGATTACATAATCATCCACCAATCCATCCACCGATCAAAGAACGTAAGAGCAAACGAATGACCTCCATTCACGTGCAATAACCTCGAAAGCCGACTTGTGATTG
>JAHWJO010000500.1 GCA_019348365.1 Armatimonadota bacterium
AGTCGGTTCGGACGCACCCTCGCCCTGCAAACGGCGATCGGGTACGCCCGAACCTTAGACTTTGGAGCTTGGACTTTGGAGCTTGGACGGTCACTGCCCGAGTCCGCCCGCGCCCTGGCGGATGCCCCGCTCCTTCTCGATCTTCTCCTGATAGCCGCTCTCGCGGTACGCCTGGAAGGGATCGGCGGGCACGTCCATCTCCTCCCGCACCACGGACAGCAGCGGCTCCACGTCGGTGCCGAACGCCTCCTGAAGCGCCCGCTCGCCCATGAGAACGTCGCTCTCCGACTGCGCCTGCCGGAGCTGCCGGAGGTCCACCGTCAGCGCCTTGGCGTAGGCGGTCTGGATCTGCATCACCGTCTGGACCATGTCCTCGATCTTGCGCTTCAGGTTCGCGGACTGGTCGATCATGTAGGCGATCTCCGGCGCGCCGCCCTCTTCCGCCCGCGCCAGCTCGTGATAGATGAGGAACAGCTCGTACGGGTTGGTGGAGCCCACGGTGAGATCGTCGTCGGCGTAGCGGCGGTTGTTGAAATGGAATCCGCCGAGCATACCCTCGTCCAGCAGGAACGCGACGATGTGCTCGATGTTGGTGGAGAGGGCATGGTGGCCGAGGTCCACGAGCACTTTCGCGCGGTCGCCGAGATGCCGGCTGAAGCAGTAGGCCATCCCCCAGTCGGCGATGTCGGTATGGTAGAAGGCGGGCTCGAAGAATTTGTATTCCACGAGCATGGTCATGTCGTCCGGCATGCGGTCGTAGACGGTCTTCAGGCCCTCCTGGAACCAGTGCTTACGCTGGCGGAAATCGCCCTGTCCGGGATAGCTCGTACCGTCGGCGAACCAGAGGCTGAGGAGGCTTGAATCCACCTGCTTCGCGATCTCCACGCAATCGAGCATGTGGTCCACGGCCTTCCGGCGGACGGCGGGATCGGGGTTGGCGAGCGAGCCGAACTTGTACTCCTGGTCTTGAAAGACGTTCGGATTGATGGAGCCGATCCGCACGCCGAGGGATTCGGCGTACCGCTTCACTCCGGGGAGGTCGTCGGCGAGGTCCCAGAGGACGTGCATGGCGACATCCGGGGTGATACCGGTCATTCTGTTCACCATGGCGGCGTCTTCGAGCTTCTCCTGGATCGTGATGGCGGCGCCGGGCTGCTTGAACACCCCGAAGCGGGTGCCGGAATCGGAGTAGCCCCAGGACGGGGTCTCCACGCGCTGGGCTTTCAGGCGTTCTTTGACCTGATCGAGGTTGACGCCGCGCTTCTGGAGGCGGTCGGCGAGGTGGTGATAGGCATCGGTGGTGGCGGTGGGCATTTAAGGCTCCTTATAGGGGATGGGTCACCCTTACAATTACGGAGCCGAGGGGCGCGATCCTTCATGCCGTTCGCGTCACCAGACGACGGGGGCGAGGCCGGATTGGGTGATGGCGGCATCTTTGGTGAGGAGAGAAACGCTGTGCCCCTGGTCTTGAAGGTGGAGCGCGGTGGCGACGATCAGCCGGTCGTGCATTTCGGGTATGGAAGTGAGGGAAAGACTTCGCTGAAAGATGTCCAAGGTGAGAGGGTAGACCTCTATCCGAGGGTCAGCAAGCACGTTCCTCTTCAGATCACCGACGCTGGTGATGACCGTTTTCCGACCGCTCTCCACAGTGAACGCAGCTTCTGCTAAAGCGATGATCGGGAGTACAAGTTCACGGGTCGGGTCGTCCAGAAGCCGTTTAGCGCCGGCGCCGAGCCGAGCATCCCTGACGAGATACCAGAGAAGCGTGTGGGCATCGAGGAGATCTTTATTCGCCATCTAACTCTTTTTCGAGCTGAGCGACTTTGTCCGGCCCCCATTCGGCGCGCTTGAAATCTTCCTCGCTTATCTCCCATTGGCCTGCGTATTTCCCATATTCCAACTGGCCGGGTTTCCGTTGAACCGCGGTCTGTTGGACCTCGGCAGGTGGCGAGGGCAGGAACTTTTCCGCCACGCGCTGGATGAGACGGACGCGATACTGCGGACTCAGCTTGTCCACGTCCTCCATGATCTTATCCAGCAGCGAGACCTGTAGGGCTTCCTGTTCGATCTCCTGAACGGCCATCTTCGCCTCCCTTACCCGACGGGTTCGAGGGCCATTTTGGTGAGCTTGAGGTCGTTGGGCACGTCGATGGGGTACTGGCCGGAGAAACAGGCGGTGCAGAAATTCTCTTTCCCGACTCTAATGGCCCGCATCACTCCCGGCAGGCTCAGGTAGCCGAGGCTCGTCGCGCCGATGTGCCGCCGGATCTCCTCCGTGCTCATGGTCGCGGCGATAAGCTGGTCCTGGTTCGCCATGTCGATCCCGTAGAAGCAGGGCCACTTCACCGGCGGCGAGCTGATCCGGACGTGGACCTCCGCCGCGCCCGCCTCGAAGAGGAGTTTCACGAGCTTCCGGGTCGTCGTGCCGCGCACGATGCTGTCGTCCACCATCACGACCTTCTTCCCGGCCAACTCTTCCTTCAGGGGGGTGAACTTCATCTTCACGCCCGCATCGCGCATGCTCTGCTCGGGCTGGATGAACGTGCGGTGGATGTAGCGGCTCTTGATGAGTCCCTCGCCGAAAGGGACTCTAGACGCTTCCGCGAAGCCGATGGCGGCGGGAATGCCGGTGTCCGGCACGGGGATGACGATGTGCGCCCCGTTCGCCGGGTGCTCCTTCGCCATCTCCTGGCCCATCCGCCGCCGGGCGAGGTGCAGGCTGCGCCCGTACATGTGCGAATCGGGGCGGGCCATGTAGATGAACTCCAGCACGCAGAGCGACGGCTTGGCGAGCGGCACCCCCGGAAGCTCGTGCAGGCCCCGGCGGTCGAGACGGACGATCTCCCCCGGCTCCACCTCGCGGACGTACTCCGCGCCGATGACGTGCAGGGCGCAGGTCTCCGAAGAGAGGACGTGATTTCCGGAGGGGAGCTGGCCGATGGCGAGGGGCCGCAGGCCGTAGGGGTCTCGGACTCCGTACACGGCTTCAGGGGTGAGGATGACGAGGGAGTAAGCGCCGTGGATGAGCTTCATCGTCTCGCGGATCGCCTCGACGATTTCTCCCTTGTAGTTCAGAGCGATGGAGCGGGCGATGACTTCGCTGTCGTTGGTGGATTCAAACTCTATGCCGTCGAGCTCCATCTCCGTGCGGAGGTGCATGGCGTTGAGGAGGTTCCCGTTGTGCGCCACGGCGACCGGCCCGTGCGGAGTCTCGACGACGATGGGCTGGGCGTTGCGCACGACGCTGGAGCCGGTGGTGGAGTAGCGGGTGTGGCCGATGGCCGCATGACCCACGCCCTCCCGCAGCACCGCCTCATCAAAGACCTGGGTGACCAGGCCCATCCGCTTGTGCAGCCAGATCCGGTCCCCTTGGACGGTGGCGATGCCCGCCGACTCCTGGCCCCGGTGCTGAAGCGCAAACAGCCCGAAGTAAGTGATGCGCGCGACATCCTCATTCTCGGCATAAATACCGAAAACGCCGCACTCGTCCTGCGCCTTGTCCGCTCCGCCCTCGGAGACGTCCGCCTGCGCCGCCGCGATCATAGACGGCTCGATCTCTTTATCGTTCGGCTGCCCCATTGCTCCCCCTGCCTAATAATTCTAAAGAAAATGAACCTGTAACCGTCCCATTCCCTCATGGAAAGCCTTCCCCTCGACTCCCCATGATGTTCCCCGAATGGAGCGGTGTTACCCCTGTGATTGATTCATGATTCTCGGAATCGCGTTCCGCCAGAGATCCGCCGCTTC
>JAHWJO010000501.1 GCA_019348365.1 Armatimonadota bacterium
CGACGCGCGACTCGTATCCCTCCGGCAGGGCGGCGATGAACTCGTGGATGTTCGCGCTCTTCGCCGCCGCTTCCACCTCTTCCAATGTGGCGTCCGGCTTCCCGTAGGCGATGTTCTCGCGGATGGATGCGGAGAAGAGGTAGGTTTCCTGAAGCACCATCCCGATCTGCCGGCGGAGGCTCCGGAGCGACACCGTGCGGATATCGTGCCCGTCGAGGGTAATGCGGCCTTCCGACGGGTCGTAGAAGCGGGGGAGCAGGTTGATGATGCTCGTTTTGCCGGAACCCGTCGCGCCCATGATGGCGACGGTCTGCCCCGGCTTCGCCTCGAAGGTGACATCCGTCAGCACGGGGGTCGTGCCGTCATAGCTGAACCCGACGTGCTCGAACCGGATGCGGCCCTCGACGGCTTCCAGGTCCTTCGCCTTCGGGTCGTCGTAGACTTCCGTCGGGCGATCCAGCACCTCGAAGATGCGCTCCCCCGACGCCATGGCGCGGTAGATGTGATTCACGACCCACCCCAGCATCCGCACCGGGCCGACGAGCAGCAGCAGGTAGGTGTTGAACGCGACGAGCTCGCCGAGGGTCAGCGTCCCCCGGAGCACCAGGTTGCCCCCGAACCAGAGGACGCTCACGGTGCTCAACCCGGCGAGGAATCCCATGTAAGGGTCGTAGAAGGCCCAGAGCCGCTCGAAGGTGTAGCTCGCCGTCAGGACCTTGTTCGACTCGACGGCGAACCGCTCGATCTCCTCCTCCTCCTTGGCGAACGCCTTGACCACCCGGATGCCCGAAATCTCCTCTTCGAGGTAGCCGGTCATGGCGGCTTCGGCCTCGCGCATCTCGGTGAAGACGGGCCGCACCTTCGAGCGGAACCGCAGCGTGGACGCCAGCAGGACGGGGAAGGTCGCCAGCGCCAGGAGCGCCAGCACCCAGTTCATCCAGAAACAGGCAATCATCACACCGGTGAAGAGGACGATGTTCCGGCTGATGGTGGTGGGGGCGTTGGCGAGGAAACGCGCGATGGCCTGCGTGTCGCCGGTGGCGCGGGACATCAGCTCGCCGGTCTGGGATTCGTCGTAGAAGCCGAACGGCATCCGCTGGAGGTGGTCGTAAAAGCGGTTCCGGAGGTCGAAGGCGGCTTTCTGCGCGGCGGATTCGATGAGGTACGCCTGCCCGAAAATCGCGACGGAGCGGAGCAGGCCGAGCAGAAGCGTGAGGAGGACGAGCTTCAGCAGGAGGTCCCACCCCCCTGGCACTAGCGCGTGATCGATGACATAGCGGACGACCTGCGGGAGGGCGAGGTCCAGCCCCGCGAAAACGAACATGCACGCGAGCGCCCCGATCACGGATCGTTTATACGGCTGGATGAACTGGATGATGCGCCAGAGAACCCGCAACAGACTCTCCTCTCGAACGGGAGATCGGATCAGGCCGGTCGGGGGAGCATGCGCTCCAGAGGAATGGGAAGCCTACGGTCCCGGATGAGATTTCATTATTCTCTTACTACCGGGTACATAGCCCTAAGAGTCATCGGAAGTACGGCGGAGTTCGTTCACGCCGATCCGTGTGTCAGGGAGGAATGCCCGATATACAGTAAGAGCATGCTTGCCGGAGGCGGCAGCCCGAAGGATTGTTAACTATCCCACAATGTCACCTGAGGCAGCAGACAGCGACTCTCAGTATACCTGAGGCGCGCGTGGGGGACAAACGGAGGGTCGGAGAACGGGCATCGGTTTCGTGGGCCCGGCGACTCAAGTCACGGCTACAAAGGTGCATAGTCGGCCTTCGCCGACTTCAGGCCCAACTTATGCAGAGATAAGCCACCTACAAGCCTGGGGTGAAGTCCCCGCAGGGGGACTCAGCGCCCTTGTTGCCCGCGACTTGAGTCGCCGGGCACAACCACTAAGGCTTCGATACTCGATCGTATTTCCACACGGGCCACTCGCCGGAGAAGTCCACAGTCATCCGGCGCTGGCCGTCGTTCACGGTGAGGATGCCCCGGTTCAGGGGTTCGTTTATGTAGGGGCTCTCGTACACCGGCCAGTTCTCAAAGACGAGCTTCCGTCCGTTCGTCCAGGCGTCCGGCTTCCCGCCGAGCCCTCCGGGGTGACGGAGCTTCAGGGTGTTGCCGTAGAGGCTGCGGTAGGTCACGGTCCGGTCCGACTCCATCTGCGAGAGGTCGAGGCGGGTCTTCTCGCGGAGCGCATCGATGAAGCGGGACAGCGTGCCGTACTCTTTCTTCCGGCCCGTGTCGATGATCCAGCCGCTCAGCTTGCCGTCGGTCTGGAGCCACTTGTAATCGGGATAGACTTTGGTCTCGACTTTTCCGTCCGGGTCGTCGCTCGTCCGGCGGGACCAGTCCGCCAGGTCGGTCCACCGGGTGTTCGTCCCGAGGGGCCGCGCCGCCACGAACGTCTCCCCCGCCTCAAAGACGTACCAGCCGTCCCGCACGACCGGCGGGGGCAATTCCGCCGGGACCGCCAGCAGGGAGCGCTGCGCCGCCCGGCGGTCCGCGTTCGGGTCGGGGACGTAGCAGAGGTTGACCATCGCGCCTTTGTGGGCGTGGTACTGGTCGTACGGGGAGCGGCCTTCAACGGGGAAGTGCCGGTGGTAGCCGTTCGCCGCGCCCATCACCCGCGCGGTGCCGGGCAGAAGCAGCGCGAGCTTGAACATCGTCGTCTGCGGCCAGATCTCCCCCACGACCTTGTCGCCGGGGGTGGGATTGTAGAGGACGCTCATCGTAAACGAGTCGGTGAAGTACTCGTACTCCTGGTACACGTTCGATTCGGTGTAGCCGTAGTAGACCGGCTTGGAAGCCCGCGCCTCGAAAGGAAGCTTGACTTCCTTCTTCGCCAGCGCCGAGACGATGGGATCGGGGCGATAGCCGCTCAACGCCGCATTGATGGCGTGGCGCACCTGCCCCTCTTTCGGGGAGAGATCCGGCTCGAAGCCTTTGGGGAGGTCGTTCCACCAGAGCCAGCCGAGCACGTCGGTCTGCCCCGAGAGCGGCGTGTGGGAGAAGCCCCGCGACTCCACACCGGAGTGGAGGCCGTGGAAATATTTCAGCGCGTAAGCGGCGGAGTACCAGTCGAGGGCGGCGCGGGCGAGGTCGCGGACCTTCGGGTCTTTCGCGTAATCGTAGAGGTTGAGCCAGCCTGCCGCGCTGAACGCGACGTAGGTGCTCGAATCCCACTCCCCCTGCCCGATGGTGTAAAGCTTCTTGCACTCCTTCCGGAGGAAGTCGAGGAAGTAGGCGTGCGGGTCGGTCTTCAGGTCGCCGGTGCGTTCCTTCTGGAACTGCTCGGCGAAGAGATAGCCGGTCGTGCGGGACATCATGCCGTGGTTCTCGGTGCCGCCCCGGCGGAAGAGGTCGAGGTGTCCCCCTTCGTTCTCGTTGAACCAGGCGAGGATATCGGTCGGGAGAACGTCTTTGTACCCGAAGAAGATGCGCCCTTTGTAGATCGCGGAGAAGTGGTAGAGGCCCCGGTCGCCCTTGATCTTCTGCTTGTCCACCTCGATCATGGCGCGGTACGCGTCGAGGGCTTCCTTGTCGTTCGGATTGAAACGGAGTTTGGCGGCGATGATCGGCAGGATGTACTTGTGCGGGTCGCCGAGTTTGATGCGCTTCGCCCAGTTGACCTTTTCATAAAGGTCTTCCTGAGCCTGCGCCTTGAGGAGCCGTTCCGCGCGGGCCTTCACGCCCTGATCGGGCCGGGGAGGCGGAGAGGCAAACGCAAT
>JAHWJO010000077.1 GCA_019348365.1 Armatimonadota bacterium
AGATCGAGCCGGAGCAGAGCACCTCGGCGATCATCGTCCACCACCCCCAGGCCAAATACTTCACGTTGGATTAAACGAGGAAGGGCCAGAGACTAGCGCCCTTCCTCAAGCATATCTATCCCCGAAGGAATAGAGTGATTTTAGCTCAGGACACACACAGAAGTGCGTAAGGTACCGCTGTTGCCACCCAGGTCAATTACGACATACCAGTGACCCGAATGAGGGACAGGGATACTCACCGGAGAACGCAGAGCACGACCTCCATAGTAAGTATATCTTCCCCCACGGCGGTAATTGTTGTAATTTATACTGTCCATGAGTTGAACGTTAGCTTGCCTATCGAGTGTCACCTGGACGACATTACCCGATATGGCATCAACTTCGTACAGTATGTGTTCCATTGAAGGTCCCCTTCTTTGGATACAATGGGGGAGGAATGTTGCCGCATTCCTCCCCTTCTTTTGTCAGGGAGCCTACTGGCTCGGTTTGGACCGTTTGTGAGGCTTAACGGTCACATTCTTCGGCCCTGGCTTAGGACCGGCATCGCAAGGTCTGCCGGGCATTGGAGTAGACCTCTTGTATGGCTTCACTGGAACTATCCTTGGCCCATTCCCAGGTTTGTTACTGCAACTCACTTTAAGATCACCACCTTTCTCTTGTGAGTGGCCTAGGCTAAGCTTTAGCCTCTAAAGGCGTTGACATTTAGACTAGGCTATGGCACAATTAGAGAGGCAGCAGTTCATTCGTAGACACACGCGCAACCGCGAGTGAATCTACGAAGACTGTATGTCTGAAAACTAATCGAAGAAGATGCGGACTGTCTCTTGGCGGGGATGTCCGCATTTTCTTTTTTAGCTTATAAACTACCACCTCTCATGGTACATCATAGTTCTTTTTCCTGCTTCCGTCAAGCACTCTCCGTTGTTGAAGTTTTTTGCTCCATTCAGTCGTCTTTGTTCTTATATCCATCTTTAGGTTTTTTCACTCCTTTTTCTTAGGGTACCTTTTTTTAGGTCTAGAACGATCAGATTACTGTCCTCGTCGGCCTCTGCGTCACACATCGTGGTGCCCTGAAGAGGGATCTGAAAGAAGTCGATAAAGCTTTTGGCTGCCACATCCGCGCCAGTCGTTCTCTTTCTGAGTTTCCTCGCTCCTTCCGCATTCTCATCCTTTGTTAATTCTATGCCTATCTTTCTGGTTTCCTTGTCATAATAAAGTACACAGAAGTCGAATTCATCCATTAAGAAACGTCGTCTGGCACCATCGTTAAAACTTATGAGTCCTGTTTTGCTCACACTCGCCTTTGAGGCGAAGGATCTACCCGTCTCGATATACTTTACAAATGGCATAGCTTTCTCCCCGGTCTCAGAACAAGGTTTTCACTTCCTCTTTCTTGTTCTAGCTCTTTCCACTAATTCCTATTCAAGTTTATCAAATCTCCATGCTTATTATAGATGCTGTACTGATCAGCTCCACATGGATAACAGAGGACCTCAGCGATCATCGTCCACTACCCCCAGGCCAAGTACTTCACCCTGGACTGAGAGCGGGTATAATCTCTTTGTAGCCCTCTACAAGGAGAAAGTCACATGACGATCACGCTCCAACCGGAAATAGAAGCCAGGTTGCGGGAATCCGCACGGCGGGAAGGGTTAGATCTGGACTCCTTCGTCAACGCCCTACTGGAGGAGACTCTGGAGCGGCGGGCACGACAACGGGACGAAGACGTGGCCGCTGTTCGGGAAGGATTGGACGCGATTCGGGAGGGCCGAGAACGCCCGCTGAACGAATTCCTGGCCGAACACCGCTCCCGCCACAGCAACGACTCGACTCCGGCCCCGTGACCGGCTATCAGATCCTGATCTCCGAGCCCGCCGAAATCGACATCGACTCCACGTTCCATTACTTGCTCCTCCGATCTCCTGAAGCGGCGGAACGGTTTCGCAACGGGATTACGGATGCCCTCGAATCCCTGACGCAGATGCCCCAACGCTGCGCCATCGCGCCGGAGAACGAGTTCTTCGACGTTGAAGTGCGCCAGTTGATTTATCGGTATGGGCGAAGCGCCTACCGAATCCTCTTCACCGTATTCGCTCCTGAAGCAGACGAACCCGGGATTGTCCGCATCATCCGCATCCGACATGGCGCACAACAGCTTCTGGGTCATTCCACAGATCAAGCTGACGAGCAGGATGGAATAACTTGATGCCTGCACGGGCTGTCGGTGGAGACGGCGGAGGCGCTGGTGGAGTACGGGCACCAGCGGATGCGTCAGGAGCTGGGGATCGCAGGGGAGGACGCAAGCACGGTGAGGGAGCTGTTCGGGCAGAAGTACCGGGGGAGCCGGTACAGCTTCGGGTATTCGGCGTGCCCGAACCTGGAGGACCCGGCGAAGCTGTGGACGATCCTTCAGCCGGAGCGGATCGGCGTCACGCTTTCCGAGGAGTTCCAGATCGAGCCGGAGCAGAGCACCAGCGCAATCATCGTTCACCACCCTCAGGCTGAGTACTTCACCCTCGATTGAACCGGGTATAATGGAGGAAAAGACTCACGGCACAGCAGGGGGTGTATCATGTCTTCCAAACCATCGAATTATACTCGCGAAGAGTTCGCCCGTCTGGGCGATGAGATTTATGAACGACACGTGCGGCCTCAGGTAGAGAACGGCAATCACGGCAAAATTGTAGCCATTGATGTGGATTCAGGGGCTTATGCTCTGGGCGAGGATGTTCGAGAAGCATCTCGGCAGCTCCGCGCACTGAATCCGGATGCCAGCGTCTGGTTAGTTCGAGTAGGCCAAGGATACATCCATCGGATCGGCTCTCAACATCACCAAATCACCGTATGATAACCGGCAGAGTCAACCCTTATCGGGAGGCGGTGATTCCCCTGTCCCTCCAGGATGCCTGCGGCCAGGAACAAGAGATCGAATTCATCATCGACACCGGCTTCACCGGAGAGATGACTTTGACTCCCCATCACATCAGGACACTTGGGTTGACCCTGCTTGGGACGGGCCGGGCCGTTTTGGCGAACGGCAGCATTGACACTTTCGATTATTATGAAGCGACGGCCTTATGGGACGGTCAGGCCCGAGTGGTGTCTGCGGAGTCCGCCAACACTTCCCCACTCATCGGTATGAGGCTACTTCAGGGGTATCACTTGCACCTCCACATCGTAGACGGTGGCAAGGTAACCCTGACCTGAATCGCGGGGGAGGACGCGAGCACGGTGCGGGAGCTGTTCGGGCAGGAGTATCAGGGGTCGCGGTACAGCTTCGGGTATCCGGCGTGCCCCAACCTGGAGGACCCGGCGAAGCTCTGGACGATCCTCCAGCCGGAGCGGATTGGCGTCACGCTTTCCGAGGAGTTCCAGATCGAGCCGGAGCAGAGCACCAGCGCAATCATCGTCCACCCCCCCAGGCCCAGTACTTCACGTTGGACTGACAAACCCCTCTCCTCCAGGTGCTATACTACAGGTGGAGGTCAATTATGGATGAATCTATTCAATTCGATGCCGATGCAGACCCCACGGATGACTTCAGATCGGCGATTTCTCATGTCATTGCTCAGATCGAACAGAACCGTCACCAGATGAGGAAGGATCAGGCCGAGATTGATCAACTCAGAGCAGACATCGATGCTCTGAAGGCAGAAAGTAAATCTCTCCGCGAGGAAACCCTGTTGCTGCTGAACGATTTAAAAGCCGCCGCGTAGCCATGTTCAAGCAGATCTTCGACCTGGCTAATCAACTGCTCTCACTCTCGCGGGACCTTCAACAGAACAAATCCGACATCAAAACGGTTCAACAGGAGATCAAAGAGGTCCGACAGGAGATCATCGAGCTTCGCTTGGAAATGCGTGATGTTATCGGGGCGGTGCAGCGACTGGCCTTGAGATCAAGCGCGCCAATGATAATGAAGCCCACGAGCGGGAGAAGTTGACCCTGCGTCTGGAGAACGAGATGCTAAAATTTGAGCGGCGACTTCCTCCCGGCAATCCCACTCCTGAACAGCAGTCGGACTGATACGTCAGGCGAATCGAAGGGGAAGATCGTGCTGGCGACGGTGAAGGGGACATGTACGACATCGGCAAGAACCTCGTGGACATCACCGTGAGCGTGGTGACGGTGGGCCGGAAGGCGAGCGAGGCGACGGCGGAGCTGTTCGCGAACAACCGGTATGCCGATTACCTGTACCTGCATGGGCTCTCGGTGGAGACGGCGGAGGCGCTGGTGGAGTACGGGCACCAGCGGATGCGGGAGGAGCTGGGGATCGCGGGGGAGGAGTCGTAAGTCGATGGTGGCCGGAGGAGGCTTCTTCACCGCGTCTCTTCCTCCGTTGCGGGCCGGAGCCAGACCGCTCCTTCTTCCGCTCGGGCCTGGGACAGCCCTTTGTCGCGCAGAGCCGCCGCCACCTCCTCCGGGTCGTAGCAGTTCACCGTGTCGACCAGACCCCGCCACCAGGCCTGTTCGCCGGAAGTCGTCGACCGTCTCGCCCGGTCCACCTCCACGAAACGGGGCTCGTGCTGTACCACCTCCTGCAAGTCCTCGGGCAACGGCGTCAAGGGCATTGGAGTTCTCCCGTATGTTTGTCGTTCCTCGTGTGCTGAATGGGATCGGAAAGTCAGACCTTCTCGTTTACACTTTTTACCCGTATTCTCCCCCACCGTAACGTTCCCATGCCGGTCCGCTCGTCCCCGCAATAGCGTTCGAGCTTCCGGGGATGCGACTCCCCGGTAACTGTGCCCTCGGAGGGACAAGGACGCGGTGAGGCCGGAGCGAGACGGTTTCATGATGGATCCCGATGGGGATTTTGGGAGGGGAGATGCGCCGCCGCACTGAATAATATCCGATTTCGGACCGAAATTAAGGAACCGAACGTATCTCCTGGTCTTCATATCTCCTGGAGGCATCCCGGCCTCCCACAACCCGACGCCGAATTTCCAAACGGAAAACGGGGGACCCACCTTTGGGGCGAATCTCGCGGTGAACGCGAGTAGGGGACCCGCCTCCCCGAGCCCGTCAGCTCACCCCGTAGGCGCGGCAGGCGATCCCGCTTGCACGCGACACCACTCGTGCGGCACGGATACGGATGCCCGCGCATCATGGTAACGGAATGCCGGCAGGCTTTTTCGCCGAACGGCGCGCCCCGTATACCGGGCCGTTCCGTCGGCAGGCAGGACTCTTTTATGGGCATCGAACTGCAACCCCTCACTTCCGCCCTCCGCGACCGGGTGGCCGTGCTCCGCTTTACGGGCGTCCTCAGCCTCCATGACGTGGCCGAGTTGAAATCCTCGCTCAAACGCCTCCTCCGCGACGGCATCAAGCACCTCCTCCTCGATCTGGAGAACGTCAGAGACATCGATGAAGCCGGATGGGCGCTGCTGGTTTCCACCGTCCGCAAGCTCCGCCGCCAGAACGGGCAGGTCGTCATCCGCCAGTGCCCGGACGACCTCTACGAGCACCTGAAGATGAAGAAATGGGACCGCGATTTCCTGTTCCCCATGCGGTTCGCCGATCACCTCGCCGCCCTCCCGAAAGAGATGCAGGCTTACTTCAGTCCCGCCCCCGCGCTGGCGCCGGGATCGGCATGAACCGGCGCGAGTTCGTCCACGCCGCCGCCCTCCTCGCGCTCTCGGGCGCGTACGCTCCCTCCCCGGCTTCCCCGGCAGGAATCCGACCGGCCCCGGCTCGAACAAGACGAACGAGGGACGTACCGAAGCCGAACCCCGGAAGGAGGCCGCGCATCATGTCCGCTACCGAGATCGCCATACGAGACGAAGAGTTTTATCTCAACGGCAAGCCGACCTACGAAGGGCGGGAATACCAGGGCCATAAAATTCAGGGGCTGCTGATGAATTCCCGCATGGTGCAGGGCATCTTCGACGACCTGAACCCCGACACCGTCGAGCGATGGAAGTACCCCGACACCGGCAAGTGGGACCCGGAACGCAACACCCGCGAATTCCTCGCCGCCATGCCGGAGTGGAAGCGGCACGGCCTCCTCGCCTTCACAATCAACGTCCAGGGGGGCAGCCCCCAGGGCTACTCGCAACAGCAGCCATGGCACAACTCCGGGTGGGACGCCGAAGGCCGCCTGCGACCCGGTTATGAAGACCGGCTCCTCCGGATCCTGCGCCGCGCCGACGAGCTGGGCATGGCGGTGATCCTCGGCTATTTCTATTTCGGGCAGGACCAGCGACTGAAGGACGAACGGGCGGTCCTCCGCGCGGTCGATACGATGACCCGCTGGGTTCTCGATCACGGCTTCCGGAACGTCCTCGTCGAAGTCAACAACGAGTGCAACGTCCGCTACGATCACGAGATCCTCCAGCCCCGCCGGGTGCACGAGCTGATCGAGCGCGTGAAGGGGATCCGCGCGAACGGGCGGCGGTTGTACGCCGGGACCAGCTACGGCGGCGGCACGGTCCCCGGCGAAGACGTGTGCCGGGTTTCGGATTTCCTGCTCATCCACGGGAACGGCGTCAGCGACCCGAACCGGATCGCGGAGATGGTGCGGCAGTGCCGGAAGCTGAAGAGCTACCGCCCCATGCCGATCCTCTTCAACGAGGACGACCATTTCGATTTCGACCGTCCGAAGAACAACATGCGGGCCGCCGTGGGGGAGTACGCCTCGTGGGGCTACTTCGATCCGGGGGAGAGCAACTACCGGGACGGCTACCAGTGCCCGCCGGTGAACTGGGGGATCAACACGCCCCGAAAGCAAACCTTTTTTGAATCCGTGGCGGAGATCACCGGGGCTGACCCCGGCGAGAAACGCTGAACCGACGCAAAATGTCCCCTAAAGAACGATCCCCGGCAGGTTGTCCGGGCAGAGACTCCCCGTTTCTGCCCGGATTTTTCATTCATGAGGGGAAACCGGGAAGGAGAACACCTCTAGCAAGCGAATAGAGAGAGGGTCAGGGCGACGTATCGGTCCGGAGGAGAAATGCAGTCTCCGGTGTAGGGTCACAACGGGGGAGAGGAACGCTTCGATTTGGCCCTCCTTCCGGATGAGAACCGGCAGAAATATCCGCATGTTTGTGTACCCGTTAGCGGTACATGGCACTGAGGACAAGGGGACGGAGCCCAGCGGCACCAGTGATCTGATCGAGGCCGTCCGGTCCGAGGATAAAACACTGATGCTTATCCAAGGGGGCGGCGCTCTCTCCTGGATGACGTAAAGGCGGACGAGAACTCTTCAGGTGATCCTGGACGGGCTGGAGCATCGCCTTCCACAGACGCTGAAGCCGAATGGGAAGCATAGCTGATGAAAATCATGAAACTGCGTTTGAGATCCAGCCCCGTTACCTGCGCCCTGCTCATGATGCTGCTCCTCATGGCCGCGTCACCGTCTATCGCAGCCTCAGCAACAAAGAACCCGGAAGTCCCCTGGCTGTCTCTCCCCGGAAAGAGCGGACCGGGGCACGGCAAGAAGATCGTCCTCATCAGCGGCGACGAGGAGTATCGTTCGGAAGAGGCCCTCCCCCAGCTGGCGCGTATCCTCTCTCAACGCCATGGGTTCAACTGCGTCGTCCTCTTCGCCATCGACCCCGATGACGGGACCATCCAGCCGAACGTCACCCACAACATTCCGGGCCTCGAACACCTGAAGGACGCGGACCTGATGGTGATCTTCACCCGCTTTCGGGACCTGCCCGATGCCCAGATGAAGCAGATCTCGGATTACCTCGACCGGGGTGGGCCGGTCATCGGCCTGCGAACCGCCACCCATGCCTTCGCGCTGAAAAGCAAGACGTACCGCCGGTATTCGCACGACAGCGCCCTCCCCGGCTTCGAGGGCGGGTTCGGCCGGCGAGTGCTCGGGGAGACGTGGATCGCCCATCACGGGGAGCATGGCAAGGAAGGGACGCGGGGCATCGCCGCAAAGGGGCGGGAGAATCATCCGATCCTGAAAGGCATCGAGCCGGGATCCATCTTCGGGCCGACCGACGTGTATCGGGTGCGCCTGCCGCTTCCGGGGGACAGCGTGCCGCTGGTCCTGGGTCAGGTGACGGAGACGCTGGCACCGGACTCCCGGCCCGTCGCCGGAGCGAAGAACGACCCGATGATGCCGGTGGCGTGGACGAAGACCTACCGGAGCGCATCGGGCCGAACGGGGCGAGTCTTTACGACGACGATGGGCGCATCGCAGGACTTACTGTATGAGGGGACGCGGCGGCTGCTAGTGAACGGGGTCTATTGGGCGCTGGGGATGGAGGGGAAGATACCGAGCCGGAGCGATGTACGGCGGGTCGGAAAGTTTGAGCCGACTCCCTTTGCCTTCAAGCCGGACTCCGCCTGGAAGCCGGGAATAAAACCGTCACAACTTCGGTGAACCGAACGGGAGGAGATGACTCGCTCGCCTCCCGCTGCCTCAGTCCTCGTCCGGCTTCATGAGGGTCGGCACTGGCTCGACCTCGTCGCCGGGACCACCTACTCTCCGGTTTTTTCGTTTTTGAGAGGAGAACCGGGAAGGAGAGGCAACCTGGCAGGCGAATAGAGAGACGGACGCGGCGACGTTTCGGTTTAGATGAGGAATACAGCCTCCGGTGTATAGTGCTACGGGGAAGAGGAATGCCGCGATTCGGCCCTCCTCCCGGAGAGGAACGACTGTCTTGAACGCTTGCTCCCGAACTTTTCCTTCCGGCCTTCCCGCGTGGATACGCCTGCTGATGGGTGTTGCGCTATTCCTGCTGGCCGGCCACGTTTCCCAGGCGGCGGTCATCACCTTCCAGACCGAAGCCGGTCGGCCCCGGATCGTCTCCAGCAGCCCAACCAGCGGCGCTCGGAGCTTCCCGGTGAACTCGCCGATCCAGATCACCTTCGATCAGGACATGAATGTCTCCACTCTGACGGCAGCGAACATCAAACTCGTCGATCTCTCGACGGGGCTGCTCCACCCCGGCTGGACCGCCGGAGCGAACACGAGCAACGCCACCCGCTTCCAGCTCAAGCCGAACGGCAACCTGGAGAGCGGGCAGTCCTACGCCATTATCCTCACCACAGGCGTTCAATCCGCCACCGGGCGGACCATGGACCCCGCCGATCCCCTCCACCGGAGCGGGACCCTCTACGGCGAAGCCTGGGTCCTCGAATTTACGACCGGCACCGGTCCCCTCTCTTCCGCCACCATCAAGAACACGAACATCGGCAATCGGATGGGTGGGCCGTCCGGCGGCCAGATCGACGTGCCGATCAACGCCGTCATCCGCATCAACTTCGAGCGGGCGATGACCGCCTCCACCGTCAACACCTCCAACATCGTCCTGAAGAAGAGCGGCAACGCCGCGCCTCTCGCCGTCGCCGTGACCTACGACGACGTCTCCCTCACGGCGGTCATCACTCCGGCCAGCCCTCTGGAGTACGGAACGACCTACACGCTCACACTAACGGGACTGAAAGACGTAGTGGGCAATGATCTCCCGTAATCCGGCGGGAGGCGGTCCATTGGTAGCGGGGGAAGGCATCAGGGAGAGGCCGGGGGGAAGTCGGAACACGGGTAAGGCTATTGCATCCCCCCTGCTCTCAGGAGCGGGGCTGATGATCGCGCTCCTGCTGCCGGGAGCGACCGTTTGCGCCCAAACGGCCCCCCGGAATGACCCGGCTCCGGAAGTCACCTTCTCGCTTCCCGCCCCTCCCTCCGAAGGGCTTGGCCTGGGGCGAACCGGATCTACAGAACCGCCCGCCGGAAACACCGATTCTTCCCCGGCCTCGGCGGCCCCAGCCCCGATAGGGCCCGCTCCCCCCGATGATCCGTGGGCCGTGGAGTTCAATTTGCAGCCGGACGCGGTGGGGCTGCGTTGGAAGCCGATCCCCGGCGCGCTGCGTTATTTCGTGGAGATCTCCCCCGACGCGGCGCTCCTCCGGCGGCTCTGGATGGGCACGGTTGAGGCGCCCGAAGCGCGGGTCCCCCTCCATGGGTTCGTTCCCAAAGGCCCCGTCTACGTGCGGTTGCAGGCGGTCAACGCAAACGCGGAAGAGATCGCGGCGACGGTGCGGCCCTCGCTGCTGGGCCGCCAGGCGGACCTGCCGGGCGGGATCAGCGGCATCACGGTCACGACGCAGCAGGCCCCTCCGCCGCCTCCCGCTCCCCCCCGGCGCGCGCTGCTGTGGCAGCCCCCCACCCTCAGCCGCGACCTTACCCTGATCAGCGGACGGTTCGGGCGCGAAACCTATAACAATTACCTCATCACCCATGGGCTCGACTGGAACGCGGACAGCCCCGCCGCCGCCGTTTCCACCGGCGCGCGACTCCTCTATACCACCAACGACCGCCAGGGCCTCTCCCTTCGGCAGGGAGATATGAACTTCTCCACTTATCTTCACGTCGGCCTGAAAAAGACGCCGGCGCATTTTTCGTATAACGGGTACGTCACCCGGCAGCTTCGGGGCGGCGGGAGTCAGAACGTCCACACCTTCGGGACGGGCTACCGGGTCTCCCCCCGGCTCACGACCGGCGCTCAATACATTCCGAACCCCCGCTACCTGACGCTGTGGGGCTCCTACGCCGTCGCTTCGGGCAACCTCCTCTTTCAGCTCCTCCGCTCGGAGTTCGCCCAGTCCGTCACCCTCTCGTACCAGAGCTACAACACCCTCCGCTGAGGACCTACGGAGGAACCCTCTCCCAATAGGAATCAAATGTGGCTCCTTGATACGGTGCTCTCTTACCGAAGGAAACCCTTCTCCATGCTAAAATGGAAGGAAGGAGCTATCATCAGCCGTTCCGGGCTCGTGAGTACGTGACGGGCAGAAGGTGAGTCGAGACGATAGGAGGGTTCGACTGTGGGGTCACGCTGGATCGGGTTACTGCTGTGGACCGTCTGGATGGTGCTGGCGCCGGTCGGTTTTGGACAGACGCTGAACAATGGCAGCTTCTCCACTGGCAGCCTCGCCGGGTGGACCGCCAACACGGTGGACGGCGGCCAGGTCTCCCTCGTGAAGCAGGGTACGGTCTTCTCTGTCAATCCCGGCTCGGATAAGATCCCGTTCCCGCACGGGGCCGGCGCTTTCGCCGCGCTTCTGCGCGCCACCGCTTCCCCACAGTCCGTAGGCATTCTCACATCGGACCCGTTCGTGCCCCGGTCCAGCAAGCTGGCCTTCTACACCCTCTCCGAGAGCTCCGCTGTCGCTCCGAAGGTCGTTATCCTCACGCCCAGGGCGAACCTAATCAACCCATCGGTCTCCGAGATCCTCCACATCGAGAATGTGGTCTGCGACTCCCCCGGCACCGGTGCGACGGCGGTCTTTCAGCGCCAGGTCGTGGATCTCTCCGCCGAGTTCGCTGCGAAACAGGCGGTGCGGGTACAGTTCCGGCAGCCCGCGACCGCATCCGGGGCCGGCTTCTTCACCCTCATCACCCTCGTCGATGATACGGGGCAGTCGCCGGTCATCATTGCCCCATCACCCCGTAGCCTGGGGATCGTCAACGGCAACTTTGCTACCGGCGACCTCACCGGCTGGGCAGCCACCGGCATCAAGGGCGGATACGTGCTGCTGGTGCAGAACGGGAGTCCTTTCCCCGGGAATTACGAGAACGACCCGATCCCCTTCCCGGACGGCGGCAAGAGTTGGGCGGTGAACGTGCGTTCCAGCGATTCGGGGGCGGTGGACTCGGTCGGAATACTGGTCTCGGATCCGTTCATCCCGAACGCGCCGGTGCTGAGCTTCAAGACCCATTCCCAGAATGCCCGCGTCTCCCCGCAGATCCTCCTCCTCAAGACCTCCGCGGACCCGATCAACCCCCGGCCCGAGGACGTACTCCTCACCGCGAACGTCGTGAACAGGTTCCCCGGTGAAGGAGGCCGGTACACCTTTGAAGATCAATCGATCGATCTCTCCGCCTTCTACAACGCCTCGGATCCGACCCAGGGCACCCCAATGCGCCTCCACGTTCGGCAGCACACGACCCAGTCCGGTTACGGCTGGTACACGCTCTTCACGAACTTCTATGCGGGACCTGTGGCTCCGCTCCCTCCCTTTAAAGGGGATCTCAATTTCGACGGGCAGATCAACGTCGGCGATGCGATCATCGGGCTTCGGGTCGCAGCCGGGCTTGTAAGCCCCGTCCCCCCCGTCCTGGTTCAGGTCGGCGACGTGGCCCCGAAGCGGCCCGATGGTGAGGTGCTCCCCAATTTCTGGTCCACCAGAAGTGAGAGTCCGACGTTCTACT
>JAHWJO010000502.1 GCA_019348365.1 Armatimonadota bacterium
GCACGTCCACCAAGATCTGAACGTTTCCGGGAGTGGCAGGGTCCTCGGAGAGCGCCACCGTCCCGACATGGGCTCCGTTGACGTTCTTCATCATCGCCGCCGCCTTCAACAGATTCTCGTCGTCATCACCGCCGCATCCGGCCAGAGCGACCGTCGCCAGCGCCAGGGGCCATCCCCATTTGAAATTCATGTAGATTCCTTTCCGTTCAGGCCGCCCGCAGTCCGGCAAAGGCCCACGTTCCCCTATGGTCCCGCCGAATCCCGCGTAATAACGGCCTGCAAAGGCGGACAAACATCCGCGCAGTAAAAATCCTTTTTCTATTTTGGTAGTCTGCCGCCGTTCTTCAGAGGTTATTTCAGGCGGATAGGGGATCCGAGGGGACGGAGGTTCCGGGTAGGGGGGAGGGGGTAAACCTCTCCCCCGGCCCCTCCCCGTTCGGCTCTGAGGCCCTGCCTCCGCAGTTGCCGCACCCGGCCCGACTCGCGAGGAGACCGACTTTTCCTCCGCATTTCTCCCCCCCTAACTCCCTCTGAAGACAGGAGTGCCCCCCACAAAATCGAAACTATCCGTATGGCCTCTTACATCCTGACCATCTTTCTCAGCGCGTTCCTCCTCTTCCAGGTGCAGCCGATCCTCGCCAAGGTGATCCTCCCCTGGTTCGGCGGGTCGGCGGCGGTCTGGACCATCTGCCTGATGTTCTTCCAGGTCGTCCTGCTCCTGGGCTACCTGTACGCGCACGCCTCCACCCGTTACCTCTCCCCCAAAGTCCAATCGGGGGTGCATGTGGCCCTGCTGGCCGTGAGTCTCCTCTTCCTGCCCCTCATGCCCCGCGAGTCCTGGAAGCCCACCGGCGCGGAAGATCCGACGCTCCGTATCGTGATGGTGCTGCTGATAACCGTCGGCCTGCCCTACCTGCTCCTCTCCAGCACCGGCTCCCTGCTGCAAGCCTGGTTCGTCCGGCAGCGCCCCGGCCTCCCCCGCGCGGAGAGCCGGAAAGAGATGCTCGAAGGGACGGATGAGGAAACAGCAGAGTCGGAGAGTCCCCGGGAAGTCTACCCGTACCGGCTGTACGCGGTCTCGAACGCAGGGTCCCTGCTGGCGCTCCTCTCCTATCCGATCCTGGTCGAACCGACCCTGCCGACGCGCATCCAGTCCTTCCTCTGGTCGGGCGGCTACGCCCTTTTCGCCCTGCTCTGCGGGAGCATCGCACTGCAGGCCCGGACCGGTCGGAAAGTGGAGGCTTCCGGGCCCGCGATTCGCGGTAAGTCGCCAGGTTTATCGGCGGGAGAGGGCGAAGCGGAGGCGATCCCCGCCCCCGGCTGGAAAGGGCATCTGTACTGGATTCTGCTGACGTTCACCTCCACGACTCTGCTGCTCGCCGTCACCAGCCACATCACGCAGAACATTGCCCCGGTCCCGTTCCTGTGGATCGTCCCCCTGAGCCTGTACCTGTTGAGCTTCATCCTCTGTTTCGGGTCCAACGGGTGGCAGTGGACCTGGCACTGGCTCGTCTTCATCCCGCTGGCGCTCATCGTCCTCGCCATGGGGGCATCCCCCTTCTCCGAGTCGTACCCGTTCGTGTTGATCCTCCTCCTCTTCACCTTCGGCTTTTTCATCAGCTGCATGGTCTGCCACGGGGAGCTGATCCGGACGAAACCCCACCCGAATTACCTCACTTCGTACTACCTGATGATCTCGCTCGGCGGCGCGTTGGGCGGCATCTTCGTCGGGATCGCCGCCCCTCAGATCTTCCCCGATTATTACGAGCTGTCCATCGCTATCGGCCTCGTCGTGTTGATCTCCCTCTTCCGGATCTACCCGCATCCGGTGAAGGGATGGAGAGACCCCCTCTGGGCGGCAGCAGGGGCCTTCACCGTGGCGATCTTCTACTTCATCGTGAGTTACAACTTCATCTCGTCCCGCCTCTATCGCGTATCGGAGCGTAACTTTTACGGGGTGTTGAAGGTGTACGGCATGTCCAACACCCAGACCGGGGAGCTGCGGCGGGTCCTGTTGCACGGCACGATCAAGCACGGAACCCAGATCCTCCGGCCCCGGGAGCGGCGGCGGGAGGCGACCACCTATTACGGCCCCTATTCGGGGGTGCGGCTCGCGCTCTTCGGGGTGGAAGACCGGCCCCGCATCAAAGTCGGGGTGGTCGGTCTGGGCACGGGGACGCTGGCGACCTACTCGCGTCCGGGGGACCTGTTCCGGTTCTATGAGATCAACCCGCTCGTGGTCCGCATTGCGGAGGAGGAGTTCAGCTACCTGAGGGACCGGCGGGGCGACGCGGAGATCGTGATGGGAGATGCCCGCCTCTCCATGGAGCGAGAACCCCCGCAGCAGTACGACGTTCTCGTCGTGGATGCCTTCTCCAGCGACTCCATCCCGGTGCACCTGCTTACGAAAGAAGCCTTCCAGCTCTATTTCCGCCACCTGAAGCCCGACGGGATCCTCGCGGTTCACACCTCGAACCGCTACCTCGAACTGTCGAAGGTCGTGGAGCGCATCGCGACCTCGCTGGGCAAAGAAGCCCGAATTATCGTCAACAAGGAGCGCGAGGAGAAAGCGATCTCCCTGGCCGAATGGGTGCTGGTGACGGACCGGCCCGAATTCTTCGAGAGTGAGATCATGAAAATGGCATCCCAGCCTCTCCCTCCGAATGAAGGCCTGAGGGTCTGGACCGATGACTTCAGCAATATGCTCCGCATCCTGGAGTAAGCGCGTGGACTCGTGCCTTTCACCAGGCGGTATCAGGGGCCGCGCTCCCCTTCCGGGGGAGACGAGGATGCCGCGCATCACGCCGCCGATCCCCGAATGTTCTCCTCGAAGTGGCGCCCCCAGTCGGGACGGCTGCCGTCCACGTCGGTGAAGCCGTACGTCTTCGCCAGCGCCCAGGTACTCAGGGCCTGGCCCGATTTCTCCGCGATGTTCGGGTCCGTTGCGAGGGCCGCCACGGCCCGCCCGATGTAGCGCGGCGTCTCGGACGCGATGAAATGGGGGTCCTTTTTGGCTCCGTCCCGCCAGTTCGCCTCCGTCACGCCGAAAAGGTCGAGCATGGCTTCGGAGCGCAGGAAGCCGGGGGTGAGCGCGAGCGCCGTCACGCCGAAGGGCCGCAGCTCCTCCGCCATCCCTTTCGCCAGGCGGATCGCGGAGACTTTTGCCAGGTCGTAGTAGAGATTCCCCCGATACTCCAGGGTGTCCCCGTCCGTGATCTCGATGATCAGGCCGGACTTTTGCTCCACCATCAGCGGCGCGGCGAAATAGCTCGTGATGAGGTGGGAGTGGACCGCCCGCCGCTGCATGAGCAGGCCGTCCTCCAGCGAATGCTCCCAGAAGCGCGCCTCCCAGTTGGTGAGCGAATCGCCGCCCCAAACGTCGTTCACCAGCAGGTCCAGGCGGCCCTGTTCCGCTTTCACTCTCTCTATCAGCGCCCGGACCTGTTCCGGAACGGTGTGATCCACCTGCGCCCAGATGCCTACGCCTCCATGGGCAGTGACGAGCTCCGCCGTCTCCTCAATCGTCTCCGGGCGAGGGGAGGTCGCGGGACGGCCCCGCACGCTCCGCCCGGTGCAGTAGACCGTCGCTCCCGCGACACACAGCTCCACCGCGATTCCCCGGCCCTCGCCGCGCGTCGCCCCGGCCACGACCGCTACATTCCCTTTTAATGGCTGCATCCTTCACCTCCTACAACTTGCCGCCAACGTTGCCTGCCCGAGAAGG
>JAHWJO010000503.1 GCA_019348365.1 Armatimonadota bacterium
TTCGGGCGCTCACCGTCCCGGGCCCCACGGCCGTGGGGCGGGTGGCCGGGGTTCCTCTCGTCGCCGACGACCATTACAGCCGGGGGAAGATGCGGAAGGAAGAGCTTTCGGGCAAGACGGCGGCGGAGGCGATGGAACACCTCATGGACTTCTGGAAGCTGGCCCTGCGGAAGTACGGGGAGATGTGGGCGCTCCGGGACGTGGAATGGTGGATCTACGACCGCGCGGACCTGCCGGAGAGCCGGATCGCGCAGCTGGAACGGTCCATGTCGGGGGGACCCTCCCGGAAGCGGAGGTCAAAGAGTTGATCGCCGGGGTCCATCCGAAGCAGCTCGACTCGCTGGCGCGCTGGCGCCTGCCCGGATTGCAGGGGCTTGTGAATGCCCGCCGGGATCTCGCCCGGCAAGGAGAGGCGACGGCGGGGCCGCCCCCGCGCGACGGTCGGCGGGTCGCCAATGCAGCCCGGAGTCCCGGCCACGAAGGGAGGGATCCCAACGCGAACAAGCCGGAGGTCATCGCACGGTGCAAAGAACACCTGATGGCGATCCACCGCGCCCTGATCGCCTATCAGGAAGATCATCACGCTCTTCCGGCGTACCTTTCCGACCTCCATCCCCGCTACCTCCGGGACGAGGGCGTATTCCTGTGCGAGGCGGATCGTTTGAGGGGGAAGAGCCATTGGGGGACTCTCCCGGCGAAAGCCGACTTGCGCACCAGCTACGTCTACGAGTTCAGCGCGGCTCCGGTGGGGCCGATGCACATCGAGCTGGGGCCGGAGGAGCAGCGAAGAAACAGTACCGCCACCTGGCATGGCTGGAAGAGCGCGCAGATTCCATATTTCGGGGACATGGTACCCGTTGTGCGCTGCCGGAATCATCATCCCATGCTGAGCCTGACGCGGACGGGCCGGATCTTCGAGAGCGAGGCGGACTGGGAGAATTCGCCGTTGATGATCCCGGAGGTGCTCCAGGGGATGGAGCGGGACCTGTCGGCGGGGGTGGAGCGGTTCCGGAGCGTCTGGTCGTTGCAGCGGGTGGCAGTGTGGCTGACCCAATTTCGGGAAGCGCCGGGGCCGGAGGAGATCGCCCCGGAGGAATTAAAGCGGCGGTGCGCCCGCGTTGCGGAACGATTGCAGGCGAACGCGGACGCCTTCCCGCCGGAGGAACGGATTCCGGCGCGGCTCCTTGCGGCGCGGCTCTACCTCACCGCCGGGCGGGAGGCTCGCGCGGAGGCCCTGCTGGCGAAACTCGCCGAGAACGAACCCGGAAGGCCCATGTCCCCCCGTGCCGCGATGGCGGGGCCGCGCCCGTTCTTCACCCGGCAGGGCGGCTCGCCCGGCGGCGGGATGGGGATGGGCCAGTCGGGGGGGCCGGACCCGGAGTCGGTTCGCTACCGGGTGAGCATAGATGACCAGACCCTGCGTGGAGCGCTCCGGGCCGCCTATCCCATGTGGAAAGGCGGGGTGATGAAGCGGCAGGACCGGAGTCGCGCCGCCTACTTCACCGACCGGATGATGGGATTCACCCTTGACCCGGCGCTGGAAGACGCGCGGGTCGAGGGCTTCGAGGTCCGGGATGCGACGGCGGAGGAGGTCTTGCAGGGGCTTGCCCGCGCCGCCGGGGCTCGCGTGGTGCGGAAGGACGGCATCATCCACTTCGTCCCCCTCATCGGCAAGCGGTAGGGAGTTGCCCTCCCATCGGTTCAGAGATCGGGGCTGCCTTGCTGCACCGGAACCGGGCGGAGCAGACTGCGATGTGCCGCCCCACCGCCTTGGCTTTCGGGGTCATCTCCTTCGCTTCGTCGAAATCGAGGGAGAACGGCTTTTCGCACAGGACGTGCTTCTCCGCTTAAAATGCGGTCATGACCGGCCCGTGGTGGGCGACCGGGGGCGTGGAGAGAACGTCAGGGAGAATCCGGTCCCGGCCAGGGATAGAGGTTCTCCTTCACGGCGGCGTAGTTGGCGTCGAGGGCGGGTTCGAGCAGGAGCAGCGCGGCGATCCGCCGGGCCATCTGCATCACCTCGCGGGCCTCATCGGAGGTGAGGGCGCGTCCCAGCAGCGGGCGCTCGCGGTAGCTCAGCCACTTCTTGATCACCTGGTAGCCGCCGATGGTGTACGTCCAGACCCGCTCCGGCACGTTCTTCCAGTAGGCCGTGTCGTTGAGGTACACGTCGCGGGTGGTCTCGCCGAGGTGGCGGAACGCCGCTTCGGGGGAGAGGCCGAGGGTGGCGGCCCCGTCGAGGATCGCCGCGCGCTCGTCGGGGGTGTAGTCGCGGGGGACGGTCTTCCCTTTGGCGGGCATGGTGATGCCGCCTTTCCCGGCGTGGCCCCACCCGGCGGTGAGGGCGAGATCGGCGGCGGGGTCGAGGGCGCCGCCGCCTTCGCGGGCGATGGGACCGAGGAGGCGCAGAACGGGGCGAAGCGCGCCGGAGGTAACGCCGGGGACGGGCGTTTCGGTATCGAGGAGCGCGGCGACCTGCCGACCGAGGGCGGCGGAGGCGCGGAGGCGGTCGGCGGAGTCGGGCAGGGGGATGCGCGGCCAGTATTGCCGGATGCCGTCGGCGTTCTCCGTCAGATATGCCGGGGAGTAGCCGATGGCGAGCGCATGCATCCAGATGAGACTCGAAGTTTTCATATTCTGATTAGGTTCATTTATTCCTAATCCGTTGAGATAGTCAGTAGCGTTACCCGATAGATTTTCAGTGATTTGTTTAGGATCATCAGGAACAAACGTTAGCTGGTCTCGTTCTTTTTTCTGTAACGATGTATAGATTAGGGCTGGGAAATAATATGCATGTCCCCGTAAGGAATCATTATCCCCAAGGAGTGTAGTAAAATAGACAGGGACTCCTTCAGGCTCAGTAACACCAGTTGGTCTACTTACAAGAAAGAAATTTTCTGCCTGATTTTGAGTCCATAAAGTAGGCCGTGAACGGTTCCATAAAGGGCTAACGTCACTGTAATAGCACCACCTCGTGTCAAATGGACGTAAAGAGTATTTTACGAGTTTCTGCGGGTCATAACTTTCAGACATTTGGACTTTTTGTCTTACCTTCTTTGGCTCAAATCCAGCAGCTTCTCTCGTCAATCCAGTATTCAGCAATTCAATTTCGGTCCAATCTACCTTTTGGTCATAGTATGATCTCATTCGAAGTTCAAGTAAATTTTTATCAATATCCATGAGTGCTCCCCCCCGCTTTTCCATAAGTCCGTTGATCGGAGGAATAGCACATACATCAGTTAAATTAGGCCATTTCTGATAATCTACAGAAACATTCGCCGGTAAAAAGGAAAGCCGATTGTTGTTATATGGGTCGGTTTTTTCATAATCAGTATTAAAATCTGGATTAGCAATTGATTTTAATAAGTCAGCACGTTTTGTTACACCCCAAAATTGACGGAAATAGACCTCCGATAATCCTTCATAATCTTGTTTTTTACGAGTAACCCTATAGCTGTTCCGACCCTAATCCCTTCGCGATTATATTGAGTGGAAAAAACCGAGGGATCTGGTTTACCTTCTGGTGTTAGCTTGCCTGTTTCGCGACTATCCCCATTTAAGCTATCAAACCACATTTTGTCGAACTCTTTGAGATAACGTTGACGCATGACAACGAAAGACGAATCCCCCAAATAAGAGAAATTAGAGATGAAACACACCACACCCATACGGGTCTCTTCGGCAATACATTGTTCTGCTAATCGAAAGAACCTTACGTAG
>JAHWJO010000504.1 GCA_019348365.1 Armatimonadota bacterium
GGATCAGGATGAACATCGTCGAGAACTGGAACGCGAGATAGAGTCCCCCGCGCCCGAAGATGATGCTCGCCAGCTCGGAGGGGACCGTCTCATCGCCGTGGAAGTAGGTGATCCCGTAATGGCGGGCCAGCCACGTCATCCCGAAGAAGACCGTCCCCAGGATGCAGCACATCCGGATCAGCGTGATAGACGCATTCCGGCTCTCCGGCGGCTTGAACGACTTGATCCCGATCGCGATGGATTCGATCCCGGTGAGGGCCGCGCAGCCCGACGAGAACGCCCGGAGCATCAGGAAGGTCCAAGCCGCCGACGTGAACCCGGACACCCCCGCCACATGCGCGGGGTCGAAGTTCGGCGCATGGGGGGGCTCTCTCAGGACGAACACCCGGTACAGGCCCGTCCCAATGAGCAGGTACGCCATCGCCACGAAGAAGTAGGTCGGCGCGGAGAAGAGGTTGCCGCTCTCCCGCACCCCCCGCAGGTTCCCCAGCGTCAGGATTGCGATGGCGACGAGGCAGAGCGGCACTGTCTGGGGCCGGAGGTCCGGAAAGGCGGAGGTCATCGCGGCCACCCCCGCCGACACCGACACCGCGACGGTGAGGATGTAATCCATGAGCAGCGCCGCCCCCGCCACCTGGGCGAAGCGCACGCCCAGGTTGTCCCGCGCCACGATGTACGCCCCGCCGCCGTTCGGGTAGGCGAACAACGCCTGCTGGTAACTGATCATGACGATCACGAGCAGGGTGATGATCGCCAGCGCAATGGGGACCGACAGGTAATAGGCGGCCATGCCCGCGACGGAGAGGGTCAGGAGAATTTCCTGCGTCGCATAAGCGGTGGACGAGATGCCGTCGCTGGCGAAGATGGCGAGGGCCTGGAGATTATTGAGTCGTTCGTGGGCCGCGCGTTCCGTCGGGATCGGTCGGCCAAACAGCATGCGCCGGAAGGCGAGCGCCATGAAATCTTCTCCCCGTCTGTGAGCGTTACACCGATACCCTTATTGGCGCGTACCCGCCCCCCTCCCTCTGTTTTCCTTCCAGGCTCTTTAAGAATGTCCCCAGCGAATTAAGCGTTGGGTGTGGGATGTGGGAGGGGCTTGTGGTTGAAACCCTGACGGGAAACCGCTTATCCCCCGCCGACGTGGAGGAACGGGCGGCGCTTCGGGTCCGGTTCGGCCTGGCGCAACACCTCGTGGGTGACGGGGGCGGTGTCCCCTTCCCCCAGCAGCACGTATCGGAAGACCGCCACGAGCGGGTTCGTCTCGCTCCAGCTGAAGTAGATGTGGGGCGGCTTGCCGTACCGGTCCCGGAGGTACATCGCGAACGCGGCGATGGCGTTCGGCACGGTCGAGGCTTCGGCGCGGAGCACCCGGAATCGCTCGTCGCTGTCCCGGATCTCCACCCCCTGAATGTCCATCACGTCGGTGAACTCCGAGGCATCGCAAACGGTCACTTCCAAAAAGAGGATCGGCTCGTCATCCGGGATGTGGTTGTACTCGCACTGCTCCCGCTCTTTCAGGCGGTACTCGCTCGCGTCGCCCGCCTGCTTTTTGTTGGCGATGATCCGGATCTCCCCCTCGCGCGCGACATCCTCCAGGAATTGCAGCGCTCGCTCATCGATCTTGAAGGTGTCCACCCGCAGCTCCGTCGTACGCCACGCGCGGGAGATGAGCGAGGTCGCCACGATGCTTCCGATGAAGATCAGGGCGATTTGCAAGCCTCCCGGCTGGTCCCAGATGTTGACGACGAGGGTGAAGACGAACACAACCGTGACCACGCTGAACCACATGGCGGCGGTTCGGTCCCCGATTCTTCGGGTGAAGAGCAGCACGGCGATGGTGGCGGAGGTCATCAGCGCCAGCACGCCCGTCGCGTAGGCCCCTGCCTGCGCCTCCACGTCCGCCCGGAACATCCAGGTAACGAGGAAGCAGACCGCGGTGTAGATCAGCACCAGCGGGCGGGTGGCGCGGGTCCATTCCGGGGCCATGCCGTACCGGGGCAGGTAGCGCGGCACGATGTTGAGCAGCCCCGCCATTGCGGAGGAGCCCGCGAACCAGAGGATCATGATCGTGCTGAGGTCGTACACCGTCCCGAACGCGCTGCCCAGCTGATGATGCGCCAGGTACGCCAGCGCGCGGCCGTACGCCCCTCCGGCGGGGCTGTCTCCGCTCGGCGCGCGGAACTCCTCCGGCGGGATCAGCGTTGTCGTAATGATGCTGCTGCAGATGAGCAGAAAGCTCATGATGAGCGCCGCCGTGGTCAGGAGCTTGCGGGTGTTGCGGATCCGGCCCGCCGGCTGCTCGTGCGTGTCCGTCGGATCGCCCTTCACGAGCGGCATCACCACAACGCCTGTCTCGAACCCGGACAACCCCAGCGCCAGGCGCGGGAAGACCAGCATCGCCGCCGCGACCATCATCAGCGGATTCGGGTAGCTGCGGAAGAGCGCGCTCGTCCAGTCGCCGATCTCCGCCGGGTTCCGCAACAGCGCCATGAACCCCGTGAAGAGGACGATCAGGTTCAGCAGGATGTACACCACGACGATCCCGACCGCGATCCCGATGGCCTCCCCGAACCCTTTGAGGAACACCGCCCCCAGCAGGGCGATGAGGACGAGCGTGATCGCGACCTCCTGCCCGTGGAAGGCGTGCGGCGCGTACGGGTTCTCGATGATGTGCGCGGTCGCGTCGGCGGCGGAGAGCGTGATCGTGATGATGAATCCCGTCGCCGCGAACCCGATCAACGTCAGCACGAACAGCTTGCCCTGCCACCACGGCAGCAGGTTCTCCAGCATCGAGATCGAGCCGTCGCCGTAAGGGCTTTGCTCGGCAACGCGCTTGTACATCGGCAGCGCCCCGAAGAGCGTGAGCAGCACCAGCACCAGCGTGGCGATGGGAGAGAGCGCGCCCGCCGCCAGAAACGCGATGCCCGGCTGGTACCCCAGCGTGGAGAAGTAGTCCACGCCGGTCAGGCACATCACCTGCCACCAGGGATGGCTGGGGTGCTCCTCTTCCTGCTCGTACGGCCCTTCCATCTCCTTGACGTGGCCCTTCAACAGCCATCGCATGAACGGATGACGGGAATTATGGCTCGCTCGTGAGGGCCGGTAGGTGAATTGGGGCATGGATCGCACCTGCCTTATCCGTTGACGTTAGCGCTCCAGCTTTTTCAATGGAGAGACAAGCCCGGTGATCTCCGGCGCATAAAAACGCCAGCAGTGGGACGACGATCCACATCGCTCCTCCGCTGGCCTCTACTGGATCAAACAGGCTCCGCCGTTATCCTGCCACTCACCGGGACGAATTGCAAGCTGCTGCTCCATGCACCATATCTACCCACCCCCCCGCGAACTTACACCTTCAGCGCCCTTATGGTGTTTTTCACCGCAGAGACGCAGAGGCACAGAGAACCCCTGAACCCCTTTTGAATCACGAAGGGCACAAAGGACACAAAGAAACTCTCTGTTCCTTACGGGCGCTCCCTATAGAGCGTGTTCACGTTATTCTCGGGCTTCCTGTAATCCACGTATACGGTCGGGTCGGTTCCGTTGAGGTACTCTTCTACGTTTGTGTAGCCGTCGCCGTCCCGGTCTTTGGTGCCATCGGCGGGGTCGCGGGGATTGAGCTGGTGACCGCTCTCCCATGGGTCGGGCATCCCGTCGCCGTCGGTGTCCGGGGGAGCCGCTTGGGATTTGAGTTCCGGCCAGCCTCCCACC
>JAHWJO010000078.1 GCA_019348365.1 Armatimonadota bacterium
GATACGAACAGGGATTTGAGCGTTCCGTGACCACCGGGATCTTCAGCGACCCGAACGACCTGGCCGCATCAGTGGTAGGAGGAATGGCCCTGGCGCTGACCCGAATCGCCACGGCACGGTCCATGGCCAAATTGCTCTACATCACCCTGACGCTGGTGATGGTGTGGGCCATCTTCCTGACCAGCTCACGAGGCGGGCTATTGGCGCTGTTGTTCGTGTTCGGCGCCTACTTCTGGACGTTCAGCACCCGCAAGACTCTCGCGCTGGTCCTGGCGGGAGTGGTCTGCGTGGGCTTCCTCGTCGCCGCTCCCAGCCGGATGAAAGACTTCGATACCGAGGAGCAATCGGCGAACGACCGGTTCCAACTCTGGGCCAGAGGGATCGAAATGGTGAAGAACGACCCGCTCATGGGGGTCGGCTACGAGCAATTCACCGAGTATGAAGAGCTCACGGCGCACAATTCGTTCGTCCTCTGCTTCGCGGAGCTGGGTCTGCCGGGCTACTTCTTCTGGATGGGAATCCTCTATTACGGCTACCGGCGGCGGCCCGAGCGCGAAGCCGGCGCAGAATTGACTGCCGGCGAGGCGAACATCGACCGGCGGGAGCTGCTCGGGGCGCGCCTCGCGCTGGGCGGCTATCTCGCCGCCTGCTTCTGGATCTCCCGGACCTACGTGCCCGTGATGTACCTGCTGATGTGCCTGCCCATCGCCCAGCAGCTCGCCGCGACGGGACGCGATTCCCTCTTTGCGCTGACTCCTCAGGAGCGCCGGAGGGACTGGGGCCGCATCGCGATGCTCTGCCTCGGCTCCATCCTCCTCATCAAAATTCTCGTGATGCTGTTACAATAAAGTCGATCCCGCCAAGGCGGCCCCGGAGCGCAAGACCGACAGCGGCTCGATGTGGAATAACGGAGCAGCGCCTTCACGCCGCCTCCCCTGAACCATGGTGACGCCCTTCCGGATGACGAGGACGGAACACGACCGACTCCGCCCTTCGCCGTCCGCTGCCCGCTCTCACCCGATCAGAACCGGAGACTCTCCTGCCCGTGCCTGTACCGACCTCCTCTTCTGATACCCGGCCCGCGTCCGATGCCCCTGAAACGGAGGTTGAGGAGCCCGCGCCTCCCTCCGGCTCCGCTTCCGAGACCTCCCACAAGAGCCTGTCGAGCGCCGTTTTCCTGGTCGGGCAGCCGCTGTTCCTCAATGCCCTCAGCATCCCGGCGACCGCGTACATCATCCGTGTGCTTGGGGAGTACGGCTACGGCTACTGGGCGGCGGCCACCGCCCTCGTCGCGGCAACCTCCTCCCTGGCGATGTTCGGATTCCGGCCCCTGTTCGTCCGGGCCGTCGCGCAGGAGCCGGAGCGGGCGGAGATCGCCCTGGGGGAACAGCTGGGCCTGCGGGGCCTCCTCGCCTTCATCGCCGGGACGCTGGCCGTCCTCATCGCGGCGGGGCTTGGTTACAACCCGGTGATTCTGGGGTGCGTGGCCATCGCATCGCTGACTCTACTCTTCACCATCGCTTCATCGGTCCTGGGAGATCTCCTTCAGGGCTTCCAGCGGTTCAAGGCGTTCGCCGTGGTCAACCTGATCGCGGGCATCCTCCTGACCCTGGCCTCCGTCGTGGCGGTACAGCTGGGGTACGGCCCCATCGGGCTGGCCGCCGCTTATATGGTCGGCCCCGCCGTCAGCTTCGGATGTTTTTACACGCTGGTCTGGCGGCATTACTTCCGGCCGACGATCCGCTGGGATCCGGGCCGCTACCGCTTACTGCTGCGTGAAGCGCGGATGCTCGGCGCACAGACGATCCTCATGGCTGTACAGTCCCGTATCGAGCAGCTCGTCGTCCCGAAGCTCGTGGGGATCGCTGCGATGGGCTACTTCACCGCTGGCCTGATCATTCCCAGCCGGCTGGAGATGGTCCCGGACGGGCTGTCCACGGCCTTCTACCCGATCATCGCCGGCAGCGCCGGGAAAGACCGGGAGCGCATGGCGCGGCAGGTAGGCTACCTGATGCTGATCTCGCTCGTCGTGAGCGTGCCGCTCGTTCTGCTGGCGCTGTACATCGCCCCGTTCCTCGCCACATTCTTCTTCAAGGAGAACGCGGAGGCCTGCCTGAAGGTGATGTGGATCACCGTCTGGACCGTCCCCCTGCAGGCGGTCTTCTACCCGATGAACTACTCGCTCCAGGCATGCGGGCTGCACTCCGAATCGGCGCGCCGGGGGATGATCTCGATCCTGTTCGGCACGGCGCTTTCGCTGGCGCTCATCGCCGGGTTCGGCCTGATGGGGGCCTGCGCGTCGTGGGTCGCGCGGCAGGGGATCGCCATCGCGTTCCTGCTCCCCGTATTCATCAAGGCGTTCCCGACCGTCTTTCCCCGGCTGCCGCTGTTCCGAATCCTGATCGGCGGGGGGACGATGGCCGCACTCCTCTGGGGAACCCTTCTCCTCCGGCTGTCGGTGCCGGTCACGATCATGCTGGGCATCCTCCTGGCCCCGGTGGCTTACACGGGAGCCCTGGTGTTGCTGAGAGTGATCGACCCGGCGGAATTGCGTCAGATGTTCAAAAAGGGATAGTGGATCCGAGGGGGCGGAGGTTCTTAAATTTTGGGAGGGGGGGCCTCTCCCCCCCAGGGTCTGGCCCTCTGCGCTTCGCGCATTCACCCGCCTCTCCCGTCACGGGGAGGGGAGCCGAACGCGTTCACGGATCGGATTATCCCGCTTTGATCCCCCACCTCATTTGGATCAGTATCCAAAGAAAGGTGATACCAAACGGAAACAGAATTGAGCCCCATTTCTGTGTCTGGCATCAGTGCTTTAGTGTCTACAGGGGTGTCGGCGGAGGCCGACACTGGACCGAAGGCCACCCAGCGGAGGACTTCAGTTCTACCGATGGGTACATAGCGCACTTCATAACTCATTAGTATGAGATCGATGTTCCACCGTCACGCCCTTACGGCCCGTATTGCACGCCGTACCGTCTCTCTCCGGAAAGCCGGAGCATCTCCCCTGCAAGCTGGCGGGCGCTCCAGGTTTTCCCCTTCCCCTACGGAAAGTTGAAAACCGCTCATCGTGAGTCGATTTCCCCTCAATTCCTCCCGGCTGTTCACACTGGAGATCGCCGCGCGCGCGGCCCTCTCGCTCCGGGGCTCTGCTTCGGCCCGGCAGACCCCCTCCAGTGGGCCGGTCGATCTGTTTCTGTGCGTGGTGGATCACTACGAGCCGCAGCACGGGCGCGCATCCAAAGCCCTCGCCATGGAGCGGCTGGAAGACTGGATCGAGCGGTACCCGAAGATCGCCGGGGCGCACCGGGATTCGGAGGGCCGGGTTCCTGCGCACGGATTCTTCTATCCCTGGGACGAGTACGACGAGGAGGAATTCGTCCGGCTCGTGGAGCTGTGCCGGGGCGGGTGGGGGGAGATCGAGCTTCACCTCCACCACCGGGACGACACCGAAGCGACTCTCCGGCAAAAGATTCGGGATGCGGTGGAGACGTACCGCCGTCACGGCGCGCTCTCCGAATGGCCGGACGGCCGGCCCGCTTTCTCGTTCATCCACGGGGATTGGGCGCTCAATAACTCGCGCTCCGACGGGGGGCGGAACTGGTGCGGGGTCAACGACGAAATCAGGCTTCTCCAGTCGGAAGGCTGCTACGCCGACTTCACCTTTCCCGCTTGGAAGCAGACGGCGCAGCCCCGGATGGTGAACGCCCTTTACTACGCGCAGAGCTCCCCGTCTCACCCGAAAGGCCATGACCGGGGCGAACCGGCCCGCGCAGGGGGACCCGTTCCCCCCGGCATGCTGATGGTTCAGGGCCCGCTTGTGCCGTACGCGCAGAAGACGGATGGGAGCCTGAGAAAGGGCGTGGACGACGGGGACCTGGCCGCCACGTTCCGCTATCGACCGGAGCGGCTGGACCGGTGGGTCCGGGCCGGAATCCATGTACAGGGGAAGCCCGACCGAGTCTTCATCAAGCTGCACAGCCACGGCGCTCCCGAAGCGAACCGGGATGCCATGCTGGGCGGTGACCTCGACGCGCTCTTCAGCGACGCGGAATCCCGTTACAACGACGGGACGCGCTACCGGCTGCACTACGTCTCCCCCCGCGAGATGTTCAACGTGATCCGCGCCACCGTGGAGGGGATAGAGGGTTCGCCGGGAGAGCTGCGGGACTACTTGCTGCCTCCGCCGACGCGAGTGGCAGGCGGGCGGTAAGGGAACGGAGGAGTAAAGCAGGGTCTCTCTCCCTGTCATTCCGAGCGGAGCGAGGAATCTGACCCCGTGGACGAACAACTTTCTCCTGTACTACAGACTCTCTGTTGGGCCGAAAGATTCTCTCCCGTACGGTCAGATCCCTCGCGTACGCTCGGGATGACATGCGAGTACGACTCAGGATGCTATAAGCATACTTATCGGGAGCACAGGGAGGAGGCCCGTCGGGAGGGCAGGCTCGTACCTATCGGGGGCAAAGGCGGTAACGTTTGCGTTAGTCCAATAAAGGACCACGGAGAACGGATCAGACTTTCAGTTTCGCCCCGAATTTCCGGGGGTCGAAGCCTGCCGGCCACTGGGTATTCTCGTCGTACTCGGCATCGGTGAGGTCCACGCCCTGGAGGTGCGCTCGGGTGAAGTTTGCGCCGTGGAGGCGGGCGCCCCGGAGCGTGGCGTGGGAGAGGTCGGTATCGAGGAGGAGGGCGTTCGTGAGGTCCGCGCCCCGGAGGTTGGCATCCCAGAGGACGGCGTCGGAGAGGTCGGCGTCGAAGAGGGTGGCGTCACAGAGACGCGCTTCCACCAGGTTGGCTTCGCACAGGTCCGCTTCCCGGAGGTTCGCGTTGTGGAGATCGGCGCCGAAAAAGACGGCGCGGGTGAGGTCCGCCCCGCAGAACGAGCTGCGGATGAGGTTCGATTCGGCCAGGTACGCGCCGCTCAGGTCGGCTTCGTAGAAATTCGCGCCGGACAGGTTGGATTCCGTGAGATTGGCGCGGGCGAGTTGCGCCCCGGTCAGATCCTTATTCGACAGATCGACGCCGACGAGATCCTGACCGGCCAGGGAGCCGTTCTTCAGGTGAGAGGGGGAGATAGGCTGGCGATTGCGCTTGAGTTTCAGCATGGGAACGGGCTCCGGCATTACGGAAGCTTCAGGCCGCCCCATTTCCGCAGAGGAGCAGTGGTGTTGGAAATGGTTTGCTCTGCGGAAGGGAGTGTCCTCTTCGTGCACCCCATTATAAACTGTGCGACACGATCGCACAATACGGGATTCTTCTATATCCATTATCGGTTCGCTGTCGTGAAGCTTTATTCCTTCTCCTGGAGGTGAATCAGAAAAAGGGGGAGGGAAGCGCGTCCAACCCGTCCGCCGGGAAGGCCGCAACGGGGGATTCATGAACAGAGCCGATGGTAGAGGCGGTTGTATTGCTCCACCATGGCGGTAAAGGTGAACTCGTCCTCCACCCTCCGTCTCGCCGCTTGCCCCAGCGCGGCGCGAACCGCCGGGTCCTTCGCGATGCTCAAGAGGGCGGCGGCCAGCGTCGCCGGGTCCTTCGGCGGAACCAGTATCCCGCTCCTCCCGTCCTCGATCAGTTCGGGAACGCCGCCGACCGCCGTCGCCACCACCGGCAGCCCCTGGGCCATCGCTTCCAGCACCGACAGCGGCAGCCCTTCCGTCGTGGAGGGGAGCACGAAGAAATCAGACGCGGCGAGCAGGTCCGGCACGTCGGATCGGAAGCCGAGGAAGCGCGCCTCCTCCTGAAGGCGTAACTCCCGCGCCAGATTCTCCAGCGATTCCCGCTCCGGCCCGTCCCCCGCAATGAGCAGCGTGAGGGGAACGCCGATCTCCCGGAGGAGCGCCATAGCCCGGAGGAGGGAAGCGTGGTCCTTCAGGCGATCCACCCGCGCCACCACGATTCCGGTCAGCGTCTCGCCGAGGTTCAGATCCGCCCGCACGTCTTCCCGGCTCCGCTGCGGCTTCGACGGGTCGATCCCGTTGTGGATGACTGTGATTTCCGGCAGGCGACTTTGCGCGTCCTGCCGGATCACCTCCGCTGTCGCGGCGGAGACGGCGACGATGGCATCGGTGCGCCGCCACTCCCACAGGCCGGGGGTGCGGGGATCGCCCAACCCCTTGCCATGATAGGTCATCACGACGCGCGCCCCGCACGCCCCTTTGCCCATGACCGCGTAGTGCAGGGAGGACGGGTTGTGGGCGTTCAGAACCTGGGGCCGGAACCGCGCGACGAACGCGAGCATCCCCGCCATCCGCTGCGGCATTCCGCCCCGGAGCGCCGTCACCGGCACGTCCAGCTCGTCGGCGTAGGACTGGAGCGGCCCACCTTTGAGAGCCACAACTTCTACCGTGTGCCCCCGCCGCCGCTGTGCGCTCGCGATGCGAAGCACGAACCGCTCCATCCCTCCCACTTGCAGGCTGCTGACGAGGTGGAGGATTCGGAGGGGCGACGGGGAAACACCAGATGGAGGGGGCGGTTCAATCGAGGAGGCGCTCATGGGGAGGGCTGCCGCTTTCCGGCGAGGGAAATAATGTTCCCACGTTCCTCCTGTCCCGCCGGGGAAGATCGCCGCCCGGCGGACCGGCGCGAGCCGGACCCGACCGCCTCTTCCAGAATGCCGTAGAGCGTCTGGCCGAAGCGGTCCCACGAGAGGAATTCCACGCTGTCGCGGAGGGCCTCCGGATCCCAGCTACGGGCCAGCGTCGCCTCGATGCCCGCCGCGAGCGCCTCCGGGTCCCCCGCCGGGACGAGTACCCCGTTCGACCGCACCTCCACACCGGACCCCTCGGGATCGGCATCCCCCCCAGCCGAAGGTAGCAACGACTCTCCTTCGCTCTTATCGACAATCAGCTCCGGCACGCCGCCCACCGCGCTCGCCACCACCGGCTTTCCAGAGGCCAGCGCTTCCAGAACCACGTTCGGGCATCCCTCGCGGAAGCTGGGCAGGCAGATCACGTCGCTCGCGCTCATCCACCGGGGGATCTCGTCGTGAGGCTGCCGCCCGCAGAACCGCACCTGATCCTCAACGCCGAGCACCTTCACACGGCTTTTCATCTTCTCTTCCAGCGGGCCGCTCCCCACCAGCGCCAGCAGCGGCTCGGTGCGGCCCCGGCGCTTCAATGCTCCCGCCGCCTCAATCAGCACCTCCACGCCTTTCTCCGGCTTGAAGTTCCCCACGTACCCCGCCACCGGGCGGTCCGGGGGAAGTCCCAGGGTTCGACGGATCTCCTTTTGATCCTCGCCGGAGCGGAGATAAAACCGCTCGCCGTCCACGCCGTTGTGCTGCACCACGACTTTTGAGCCGTTCACGCCGAGCCCCACCGCCTTCTCCTTCAGCGCGCCCGATACCGTGATGACCCGCTCGGAGCGGTTCAGCGCGTAAACGATCTGGGTGCGGAGGGCTGCGTGGCGGGAGAATTCGTTGAGGTCGCTGCCGAGGATCATCGTGACGAGGGGGCAGCCGATCTCTTCGGCGAAGTGGGCGGCGGCGACGGCGTCCGGGTACGCCCATGACGCCAGGATCACGTCGAACGGGAACTCGGCGCGGAGTCGCCGCAGGGAGGGGCGCAGGGAGGCGTACATCCCGCGCGCGTGCAGCGCCGGCACTCCCGGCACGGAGAAGAACGAAGGGTACATCGCGGGGATGCCGCTCGACTCATCCTGCGGGATCGTCCACCACTCCGCAGGCCGCCTCCCCCGCCCCCACCAGGGGACCGGCACGACCACCCGCGCGTCGCAGAACCGGCGCAGCGCCCGGAAGTTCTGGAGGTTGAAGACCCCGCGCGTCGAGTCCTGCGGCGTGGGATAGAGGTTGGTGAGCAAGAGAACTTTCAGCATCAGATCGATTATAACCCTGGGTGAGAATTTCCGGCGAATGAATTCACAGCAACAAGAGCACGAAGTCCCCCTGCGGGGACTTCACCACCAGCTCTTCAAAGGAGGAGGATTCCGGTTCTACTGAGGTTCTGCCGGGGATATGGTGTGGATGACCGACGGCCGCCCGGCGTTAAAACACCGGGCGGTGGCGTAAATTCTCTCTGCATCGGTGTTTTAATGCCGGACGGGGGACGGTCACTCACAAACTTCACAATCGTGCCTCTTCTAAAGAGGTGGAATGGAAGGTCGCGAAACCCGTATAAATCAAATGCCCGGCAGGGGCGCAAGTGCAAGTGCAATCAGAGCGTTGAGGGCGAGAAGGAACGGCTGCCGGAGAATTCTTCGCTACGGGGCTCTCGTCCGCGACGGAGCGGGAGTGACATGGCCGATGACGGCGGGTGGGGCGTACCCTGCCCCAACGTCCACCGTTGTGAACCCTTGCAGCGCCCCGAAAAGGGGGACCACCGTCCCCTCCAGGCGGAGCGGGGCGGGGGGAGGCTGCCGGCTGATCCGGGCGTGGGCCGCCTGGGAGTTCCACTGCTGGAACGTGTCGAAGACCGTCTGCCACGGGTAGGACTCCTCTCTCACCTCGCGGGTCAGAAAGATCCAGTTCATCGCCGGCACGCGATTTCGGATCTCCGGGATTCGCCTCTCCTCCGCCGGGATCCAGAGGGACGGCTGCTGCCCGTACCAAGCGACCATCCATGGCTTATCGGAGAGGACGACCTGCCCTTCCTGGGCCAGGTCGGTCAGCCGTTCGGCGATGGCGGCCTGGTAGATGAAAAAATAACGCTCTTTCTCGTTCAGAGAGCCGAAGGCCGGGAGGAGCGCCGTCAGGGCCAGCAATCCCGTCACCCACCACTGAGAGCGGGCGGAGAACCGGGCCTGCTGCATCAGGTGGAGCAGGTAGGCGACCGCGAAAACCAGTACCACCGGGACAATGGAGAAGAACAGCTCCATCTCCACCACGAACACCGCCGACGCGAAGAGGAGCGCGAGGAAACTGTACAACACCAGCTTCCGCAGGACCCCGGAGGCGGGATCGCGGAAGTGAAAGAAGAGGCTGGGGAGGAAGAACGCCAGCGCCCAGGTGGGGCCGGTCTCCGGCAGGCCCTGGAACACCCTCCCGGTATTGCCGAACGCCTTCCCGAGGACAGCCATGAAGATTCCCGAGCCGGTCACTATATTCTTTTGGAGGACGCGGTAGCCGGTGAACCCCGGATAGAACCGGGTGTCCATCCAGAGCTCGTAACTCTGAAGCCCCAGGAACGGATGCCCGCTCGTGAGGAAGTTCCGGAGCATCCAGGGCAGCACGACGATGCCGAGCGGGAGGCCGAACCGGAAAGCGGTGGCGCTCCGGTTCGGTCCGTGCCAGACGAGCACCCCCGCAACGACCGGGATCAGCCAGAAGAAGTCCGGATCGGTGAGATACAGCAGCCCCGTCAGGATTCCGGCGAGGGCGAGCGCCCCCCCCGGCGCGGCATCTCCGGGCGCGGCGGAATCCCGCCAGCGGGCCAGAACCTGAAAAACGACGAGGAACAGGCCCGTCATGAGGAACGTGTAGAGGGTGACGTGCCGGGCGGAGACCGCGTACAGGAGGGCGGGGGCGCTCAGGGCGAAGATCAGGGCCGACACCGCGCCCACCCCCCGGTGGAAAAGCCGAGACCCCAGGAGATAGAGAACGGGGATCGTGGCGACGTAAAACAGGCCGGACATCGCGGCGGCGACCCCGTCCCGCGCCCCCAGCGCCCCGAAGGCGAGGGCGAGGAAAAACGGGTACAGCGGCCCGTTCGTCGTGTCGGGCATGCGGAGGGGCGAAGCGCCATCGAGGGCGAGGGGCCGGAGCACGTTCGTGGTGAACCCCTGCCCCAAAACGAGGTTGCGGCCCAGCTGCGCGAAGTCCATCGCTTCGGGATGGGAGAGGCCGTAGAAGGCGTACCGGGCATAAAGGAACGCGAGGACGAGCGGCCCCCCCACCAACAGGACCGCGGTCGTCCAGCCCCGCAGGCGGTCGTTCGGGACGGCAGGAGCGCTTGCCGTCGGATCCGTTTCCGTGATGGGTCTCTGCAAATCGGTCGCGCCTCTCCGTCATCGCCGTTCGGGAACGGCGGGTCGCTGCATACGATGTCCCTGCAAGGCGGGTCCCTAAGACGATTATTGGAAACCGTTCCGGCCTTCTTCAGCAAAAGAGGATGCGGGGGCGTCCCCGCATCCTCCAGCAATACTTCTCCTTCCGGAGTTCTTATTACGGCTGCCGATCCATCTTTTGAAGCGACTCCAGAACCCGGGGATAAGCCAGGCGGGAGAATTCCTGCGAAACCGCTTCGGCTTCGCCAACGTCGGCGCGGATCGGCACGATCACCCGCACCAGCGCCCCCATCGAGGGCTCCCGCTTCAACCGCTTCAGCAGATGGTGCATCTGGTAGCGCACGATGCTGTCGGTGGAGAAGTTCCCGTCGGTGAAGAAGTAGTTGACCAGGAGGTGCTGCCGGGACGGGTTGACCATCACCGCCTGCTCTCTGGCGGGGAACTCCTCCGGCATTCCCGGATTCGACGGATTCCAAGGGGGTCCGGCGGCGAGAGTCGCCTTCCTGCGCGACTCCTCCCACGAGAGGAGCGCCTTCCTCAATCCGAGGATCGCGAAAGAGGAGAGGAAGATCAGGAACGGCGCCTCGTTATCGTGTACCCACTGGGCCAGCGCCCGGCTGTGGTGCGCTCCCGCCAGCAGGATGAAGGTCAGCCGCAGCGTGTTCGTCAGCAGGGCCAGCGGAATCATGGAGGCGACCAGCAGGGCTTTCCCTCCGCGTCCCAGGAGTGTGTGGTAGGCCACCAGGTAGCCGAGCGACAGCAGCACCATCATCGAGATCAGGCCGCTGCACCCCTGCGCCACGAGGACGCTGTAGACCGGGGAAGCGCCGGGATGGGTGACGATGGCGAGCTGGATCCCCTCCCGCTGGATGGGAAGCCCCAGGAGGCCCCCCAGCATCGCGGCGTAGGTGCTGCTCATCAACTGGAGAACGTTCCAGACACAGTCATGCGGCCCTCCATTTTCTCCAGTGGAGGGCCGCAAAGGGATTATCTGCCGGAGAAAAGGCCGTAGAGCGGCAGCATTCGCAGGACTCTATCGATGAACGGCACTTTCTCACGTTGGATCGGCACGCCGTCTTCCGGCACCAGAATCTGATCGCCTTGCTTGATCTCCACGTTCTGAGCGCCGTCTCCATCTATCAGCTTCTTCAGGTCGACGACGATCAGCCCCTGCGCCGGGGCGGCTTCCGCCGACTTCTTTTTCGATTTCTTCACCGGGGCGGCGTTCGTCTTCAGCCGCTCGTCGTTCGGGTCGTCAGGAGCGATCACGAGCGCTTTTTTGGTCGCCGACGGTTTGAAGCCTTCCGCCATCGTGATAGCGTCGATGAGATTCATGCCGGGCTGCACCGGGAACGAGCCGCCCTTGTTCACCCCGCCGACGATGTGGAACCGGGTCTTCTCCCCGTTCGGCACGAAGACGGTATCGCCGGGGCGGATTTCCATCTCCGGGTCGGTGGAGATCTTCTCGCCGCGCATCACGGGCATCAGGTCGAACGTACGGGGCTCCTGCCCCGGCCGCCGGATTTCCACCCGCATCGGGTCCGCCTTTTCCGAGAAACCGCCGCCCGCCGTGCCGATGAAATCGAGGAGGAACGTCTTGCCGGTGATCGGCTTATCACCGGACGTTTTCACCTCGCCGATGACTTTCGCGTTGCCGAGCACCCGCGACAGCACCGTGATCTGGTCTCCCGGCTGGAGCGTGATCTCGTCTTTCGCCGTCCCGGCCCGGACCTGCGAGAGGTCCACTTCCTCTGGGATCGCGCTCCCCTTCCGGCGCAGGAGGACGCGGGACCAGTCGGCATTTTCGTTGGGACCGGCGGCGAGGACCGCCGCCGCGAGGGTGTTCGCGCTGTCCAGCGACCGCATCCCGGCCGTCCGGACCTCACCGTCGATCTGCACGGTGTAGCTCCCCTTCGCGGGGACCGTGATCGTGTCCCCCGCGCGGAGGGCCGCATTCAGCGCCCGGTCATTGGAGACCGAATCGAGGTCATAGAGCTCCGGCTTCTCCACCCCTTTCCGGAGGATGGAGATCCGCTTCGGATCGGCGTTTGCGGTGAGCGGCCCGGCTTCGGAGAGGGCGTCGAGGAGCTTGCCGTTCGAGCCCAGCTTCACCGGCCCCGGCTTGGTCACTT
>JAHWJO010000079.1 GCA_019348365.1 Armatimonadota bacterium
GTGGTGATGAGGTTGCAGCGGTAGACCACGTCGCGCTCGTTAAGGGGGACCTGGAGGCTCGCCGCCTCGATGGGGCCGCGCCCGGTGTAATGCTTCTCGGGGTCGTAGCCGAAGATCGCCATGTTCGCCACGTCGCTGCCGACGGGGAGACTCTCCGGAACGGTGAGGCACGCGCCGACCCGCCCCCGCTCCGCCAGGGAGTCGAGGTTCGGGGTCCGAGCGACTTCGAGCGGGGTGCGCCCGTCAAGGTCGGGAATAGGGAAGTCGGTCGCGCCGTCGGTGATGAGAAGGAGATATTTCATCGGTGGAACCCTTGTCGTCTGCAGGAAGAGGAGAAAAGTCCATGCGGGACAGTTTTATCATTTTAGAAAAGATGGATCGTCTAACGATAATAGCGTATCCAACTTGAGAAGCCCATTCACTGTTGTAATGCAAAACAGTTGTCGTTAACTTAGGGCTGCCTATTTTTACTCGGAGGAGGGTCGATCTGTTGCTTCAGAGTTCCCTCCATGACAAATCAACCTGCACTCGTCTCTACTGAGGTCAATGTCTTTCAAGTTCACCGTTTCTGTTGTTGAAACCGATCGGCGGTTCGACCTTCGCCATTCCTTTGCTGAATTTGGATCTTGAAATCGAATCAAATCCTCCCCGTCTATATTCAGGGATCTGATCTTGCGTTCTCCCACAAAGAGGTCGCACAGACAACGGGGTATGTAGCCTATATTTCCTTGTACCGGGCCAATGAAAGTTGTTCTCCCGTTAGACAAGTGGAAAACATCTTCGACCCTCATTTCAAAGACATCCATCATCTATGCTCTACGGCGGGATGACCCCGATGGTGAGCAGGATGTTCGCGTAGACCCGCCGTTCCCCGGTGGCGATGACGAGCGCGGTGGCCGGGTCGCTGGCGGCATCGTAGAAGGCGAAGCGGTCGAAGCGGGTTTCGGGGATGTTGACCAGCAGCGCCTCGAACTCCTTGAAGATGGCGGGCTTCTCCATGTCCGGCGGGGTATCCATCACAGCGTACCCTTCGACGGGAACGGTTTGCAGCAGGGGCCGCAGCACGTCGATCACGCCCACCATATCGGGAGCCAGGTTGAGGTAGACGATGGTGGCGGTGGGGGGGCTTTTGGTGATGAACGGGTAGTTGCCGTCGGCGATGAGGATCTGAGAGCCGTGGCCCGCCGCCCCGAGCGCGGCAAGGATTTCCGGGTGGAGGATGGGGGTTTTCAGCACGGTGGCGACTCCTTCACTCGCAGAGAACGGGTTTAATCAGCAAGATAACGTCATATCTGGCATAAAAAGGCACACGAGAAAAAGGCGGGGGTCGGAGGGACCGCTCATGATTACGCGCCCCTGCGAGACTTTCCTTCTCTTCGTGTGCCGTGAGTGTTATGAGTGTGTAAGGGGATCAGGACTCGGAGGACTCTCCCGCCGCTTTATCCGCCGCCTTGCCCTTTTCGATGAGTTCGCGAACCCGGGCGCCGCCCTTCATGCCGCCCTTGCGTCCGATCTCCTGATAGAATTCGTGTCCATGAGCCGCCGAAGTGGCCCGACCACCCTTGCGGCCAATTTCCTTGAAGAAGTCCGGCCCATGCCGCTCCTTCACGGTCTGTCCGCCTTTACGACCGGCTTCGCGGACCGTCATCTCGCCGCCGGGATTTTTCTTGTTTGCCATGTTCAGCCTCCTGAAAAGGGAACGCATACTGACTCCGTGTCGGTGAGCCTCTACCGACGCTATGTTCCCTATACCCGGCGTGGGTGATCCCCTAAACTTCCGCTCACTAACCTTTACTCGCAAAGGTGTCGGCAGGGGATTTTCCCGCCCACGAGCGATGCAGCTATAATAGAAGCGAGGCATCCGAGTATCGCATTCTATAAGAGTGGGTCTGCAAAATCTGATCGGCGTGGAGAAGCGTTGCCGTACCGTTGGAGATGGAAATGAGACTTGGAACAGCGTTGAAACGGGCCCTTCTTTCGCTCGGAATATTCTCTATGCTCGCGGGAATCCCTCTCAGTGCAGGGGCGCAAGAGGTCGAAAAAACTTACTTCATCGGGGGAGGGGGTGCTGAGGTCCCTGCCTCTCCGATCCGCCTGGACTTCCGGTTGGACAGGGCGGTCTACCGGGAATATGATATGATCCTGACGGAGATCACCCTCACGAACATTCTTAAGGATGAGACGCTGACACTCACGGGGGAGTTCGGCGTGGAAGTCATCGACCGTAAGACGAACCGCCCCTACGTCTGGCCGGCGGAAGGCTGCGGAATCGGCGGGTTAGCTCCTGTCGTGGGCCGATACGTGCTCCGCCCGGGCAGGGAGTCGCTCCCCCTGGTTTATCCCTCCCAGGGCCTGACAGTAAGCCCCACCGAACAGATTCAGACTGTAGACTCTATTGAGGGGTCCTCCAATTCGCGTATCGTCCCTGGCGCGTACAAAGTCCGCGCCATCTATAAAATGGGAGGGAAAATTTACACTTCCGAGTGGCGGGATTTTTCCATCCATCCGGTCAAGGTGATTCCACCCGGCCCGCCGTCGGCGCCGCGTGGGGGTGGAGTCAACCCCCCGCCAGTAGAAACGGAGTCCGAACGGGAAGACGCTCGACTCCGGTTGAATGCAGGTAAGATCGGCGAGAATATTGTCCGATATGAGGTCCTGATTCAATCGTTCCATCGGCAGGAATGGGCGCGGGTCCAGAACCTCGCCCAAGCCCTGCTGGACTCGATCCTGCCGCTCGAACGCTATGTCAGTGTCGTGACGTTTCTGGCAAACTCGTACGCGGCACAGGGCCGAGCGAAAGAGGCGGAGCACTGGCTGCTGGTATTCAAGACGAAGGAGGAGGCGAGGAAACAGCTGGAAGAGTGGCTGCCGAAAAAGAACCCTTAGATTCCGAATAAAAGAGCGCCTGACTTACCAAGTTCAGGCGCTCTTTTACGTCGCTGATTGAGAATCACTTCTCCGGCTTCATCTGGGGGAAGAGGAGCACGTCCCGGATGGAGGGCTGGTCGGTGAAGATCATCACCAGCCGGTCGAGGCCGGTGCCGAAGCCACCGGCGGGGGGCATCCCGTACTCCAGCGCCTGAAGGAACTCCTCGTCGAAGGGGTGGGCCTCTTCGTCCCCGGCGGCGCTCATCTTCGCCTGCCCCTCGAATCGCTCGCGCTGGTCGAGGGGATCGTTGATCTCGCTGAAGGCGTTGCCCAGCTCCTGCGTGCCCGCGTACACCTCGAACCGCCGGACGAGACGCGGGTTGTCCGGCCGCTTCTTCGCGAGGGGGGAGGTTTCCAGCGGGAAATCGGTGATGAAGGTCGGCTGGACGAGGTGCGGCTGTGTGAACCGCTCGTGGATCTTCTCGATGATCCCGCCGACGTTGATCTCCTGCGACATATCCAGCCCCGCGCCCTCCCCGGCCTTCACCGCCGTCTCGAACGAGTGAAACGCCTCCGGCTCGATCCCGGCGTGCTGCCGGATTCCTTCGAGGATGGGGATGCGGGTGAACGGCGGGGAGAAATCGAGGGTGTGGTCCGCATAAGAGATCTCATAGCTGCCGTACAGCTCCTGGGCGATGGCTCCGTACAGCCCTTCGACGAGGTCCATCATCCCTTCGAGGTCGGTGTAGGCCTCGTACGATTCGAGGAGGCTGAATTCGGGGTTGTGGCGGGTGGAGATCCCCTCGTTGCGGAAGACGCGCCCGATCTCGTACACCTTTTCAAACCCGCCCACCAGCAGCCGCTTCAGGTACAGCTCCAGCGAGATGCGGAGGTGGAATTCGTGATCGAGGGCGTTGTGGTGGGTGAGGAAGGGGCGCGCGGCGGCCCCGCCCGCGATGGACTGGAGCACCGGCGTGTCCACCTCCAGATACCCCTGTGATTCGTAGTAGCGGCGGATCGCGCTGATGATGCGGCTCCGCTGGAGGAAGGTGTGCCGGACGTGCGGGTGCGCCATCAGGTCGAGGTAGCGGTGGCGGTACCGGGTCTCGATGTCGTGGAGGCCGCTGTACTCCTCGCCGTCCTTCGTTTTGCCGAGGGGAGGCGGGCGCAGGGCCTTGGCGAGGGGGACGTACGCCGTGACGTGGAGGGAAATCTCGCCGGTGCGGGTCTTGAAGACGGTCCCCGTCACGCCGACGAGGTCGCCGAGATCGAGGAGGTCCAGCCGCTCGTAGCCTTCGGGGCCGAGGTCGTCCCGCTTGAAGTAGAGCTGGATGCGGCCCGACGGGTCCTCGACGTGCATGAACGACGCCTTGCCCATCTTGCGGACCGCGACGATGCGCCCGGCGACCTTCACCTCCCGGCCTTCGAGGTCGTCGTAGCCATCAAGGATCTGCCGGGCAAGATGGGTCCGGTCGAACCGCTCGATGGCGAACGGGTCCATGCCCGCTTCGCGCAGGGTTTTCAGTTTTTCCAGCCGGACCGCTCGCTGATCGCTCTGCTCTTCGGTGAAATCCATTCGGTCTCGCGTCCTCGGGTCACAGGGTCCAATCGACACCCTTATGATGAACCGGGGAGCGCGGAACTTTCAACCGGAAGGGACCGGGTTCAGGGGCGCTTTACTTGCCGATCTTGAGGATTTTGTACCGGAGCAGGCCGACGGGGACGTTGATCTCCACCACGTCCCCCGGCTTCGCGCCCATGAGCGCATCGCCGACGGGGGATTCGTAAGAGATCATATCGTCATCCGGGGAGGCTTCGATGGGGCCGACGATCCGGTAATCCCACCGCTCGTTGGTCTCCAGGTCCTGGATGGTGACGACGCTGCCGACGCCAACTTCGTCGGTCGGGATGTCGTTATCCGTGATGACGCGGGCAGAATGAAGGATCTGCTTCAGCTCCAGGATGCGGGCTTCGATCATGCCCTGCTCGGCCTTGGCTTCTTCGTACGCGGTGTTGCCGCCCTCGGAGGTTTCGGCGTAGCTCTTGCTCTCCCGGATCCGCTCGGCGATCTCGCGGCGGTCCACTTTGATCAGGCGTTCCAGTTCCACCTCGACCTTTTCGACTCCGGCGGGGGTGAGGATGATCTCCCTCTCGGTTAACATGTTCAGGGCACTCCTTTAGTGGATATTCTATCCGGGTAAACAGGGTTCAAGTCGGTGTGCTCCAGACCGCCGCGCCGGGATGACGCTTCAGTGTGTTCCCCTGCCGCCTAAAGTATGGTTTTTTTGGGCGGAGTTGAACCCCAGGATCGTTAATGTTGTTCGCGTAAGGGTATCTTCACGCGTTTGTACGGGTTTATACGCATAGTGACGCTGGAAGTTAACAATCAGTTCCCTTTATTCCAGAGCGGGCTGCGAGGCGTAACGGAGCCAGGGTTGCGCCTCAGCCGCTTTCCGGCTGAAGGTCTCCCCCGGTGAGGGTCGGGCGGGCTTTCCGGCCCGCCGCGCGGCGGACGGAATCGATCTGCTCGCGGGTGAGGGGCCGCTCGAAGCTGCGGAACCCGGCGAGGTGGAACCCGTGCTTCTCGGCGAGGGCGGTGATCTCGTTCACTTGTTCCACACTGACTTCCTTGCCGAGTGTGAAATTTTCGTAACGACCTTCCAGGGCGAGCATCATCGTCTCGCTCATGCAGGCGTAGGCCGTGCCCGGCTCGAACCCGAAGGTGAAGCCGAAATCCACGTCCCCCGGCACCTTCACCACGCCTCCTTCGATCACGAGCACGTCCGGGCGCTTGCGAAGGACCTCCTGCCCCACATCTCGGGGCCGCGCCACGTCGCAGACGACCGCCCCCGGCTTGATCCACTCCGCCTTCACCACGGCGTCCACCGCGCTCGTGACCGTAACGACCAGATCGGCCTCTTTCAGCGCGCTTTCGATGTTATCGGCAATTCGGGCGGAGATCTTTCGGTCTTCGGCCTCTCGTTTTACGCCGGCGAGCCTCTCTTTGTCCCGGCCCACCAGGATCATGTCGGAGACGTGCTCCCCCAGGACGAGGGCGCAGGTGCGCCCGATGGAGCCCGTCGCGCCGATGACCGCGAGGGTGGCGCGCTCGGGATGAATCCCCACCTCTTCGGCGGCGGCCAGGGTGCCCATGATGGCGGTGGCGACAGTGTAGGAGTTCCCCGTCGTGACGGCGATGGGGAGCATCTTCGCGACGGAGATGCCGCCGTCTCCCACGACCGAGGTGAACGCCCCCAGCCCGACGATCTTCGCGCCTTGATCGGCGGCGAGCTGTCCGGCGGCGGCGATGTGCCGGTAGACGTACTCCTTATCGTACCGGAGCTGCTGGTCCGGCGTGAGCGGGCACCCGACGAACCAGCCTTCCGCTTCCGCTCCGGCGGCGGACTTCACGCCCGTGATGTGAGAGACGAGCACCGGCTTGTGGTGCTTCAGTCCGAACTCGACGAGGCGCGTCGGCAGGTACCGCGCGATGGGGTACTTCCGCGACACGTCTTCCTTGGCGTTGAGGGGATGGATGATAAATCCGAAGCGTTCCACGGTGGACCTCAGTTGTCGGTGGCCGGTGATCGGGGGTCGGTGGGGTTTTCGGCGAAACGAAATCGGTAACGTCTGACCGAAGACTCTTCCGACCACCGATCACCGACCCCCGATCACAGTTCCTCAATCCGGGGGCGGGCGTTCCAGGCGGTCAGGATACGCTCGTAATCGTCCGTCGTCATCTCGCTGGGTCGCTTGCCCGCGAGGGTGACGACGACGCCCTCCATGACGTTCGTGGCGAAGGAGCGGCCATCGAGGACCGGCGTGGTCGTCACGAGGAGCTTCACGCCGCGCTCCCGGAGGAGCGGCACGTCTCCCGCCGTCACGGTGTTCGTGATGACGATCTTTCCCTCCAGCGCGCGGCGTTCCGGGGGCGGGAGGTGGCGCTTGATGTACAGGAAGTCCCCGGCGATGACCTCGGCCCACCGGTAATACGACTCGAACTTTGGGACGATCAAGTCCTCGCTGGAGCCCGTGGGGTAGAGCCAGTCGAACGGCATACGCACGAGGACCGGCAGGAGCATCCGCGCGAGCGCCTGGTGCAGCCGCCACGATTTCACGGCAATGGGCACGCCCAGCGCGAACGCGAGATCGGCGAACCGGAGCCTCGCCCCGGCGTTCGCCAGCGCCTCGGACATCCCGAAGCGATCCACGCCGTTGACCATCAGGGTCTTCTTACCCCGAAAGTCCACGATCCCCTCATTTTGAAGGAGTCGGATGGTGCGGGGTTCGAGGACTTCTTTCAGGCCGTAGCCGTCCACCACTGGAGTCTGCCGGGTGGCGTACAGCTCCTGCATCTCCTTGAAAGCGTACCGTTTCCCGGCGGCCCCGACGTACAGGTTCGTGCCGCCCACCCCGATGGCGTCCACCCTGCCGTCGAGCTGCTTCACCCACGCCCGGATCCGCTCCCGGTCGCCGTCCGCCCCGATCCGCTCAATGGCGAACGTCTTACCCATGAAGGTCTCGACCACGCTTTTGTTGCGGGTGGACGACCCCATGCTGATGCTGACGACGCGGTGATCCACCGGCGCATCCGATAATTTCAAGGGGACTGGAGGATGATCGGCTGCTATGGAAGGCTCCGCTTTCGGCATGACGGGCTGGGAGTTCGGGGGACCTCACCCCAAGAAAGGGGAGAGGGGAAAGCCTTGCCATCCCACTCAGGCAGTCCTCCGACTGGGTATTATATCAGAGAGCGTTCCAGCCGCCAAATCAAACGGCCCATTATATATCGGGCCTGTGGGGGTGTCAAAATAGAGTTGCCCTTTTCTCAGGGGAATTTCATTACCCGATTCCCGGTGACTGAAGTCGCGTCTGGAGAGGCACGTAACCCGCCTGAGCGGGTTCCACCCCCGTATTCTGTTTCGGCTACGGCAAAGTTTCGGGCGTGAGAGAGTCCCCGTAGGGGGACTTCGTGCCGTTGTAGCCGCGATTTTAATCGTCGGGCACACGTAATGAAACGACCTGGCCCTTTTCTATAGCCCTTCCTCGTTTGAAGGAGATGCAAGAAAGGGTCCATAACGGATTCGATCCGTTCGACAGATGAGGTTTGAGGCTTCCGAGTCATGAAAGTCCATTTTTTCGGAACCAGCGCAGCCGTGCCCACCCTCCGCCGGGGATTGCCCGCCGTGGGGTTCGAGCGCGAAGGCGAGCTGCTCCTCTTCGATTGCGGAGAGGGAACGCAGATGGCGCTTCAGCGCAGCCCCACCAAGGCGTCCCGCCTGGCGGGGGTCTTCATCTCGCACATGCACGGCGATCACGTCATGGGCCTGCCGGGCTTGCTGATGTCACTCCAGATGGCGAGCCGAACCGAGCCGCTGGTTCTGGCGGGGACGCCGGGGTTACAGGAGTTCGTGACGACCAACCTGCGGCTGGTCCACGTTCGCCTGGGATACGATCTGGAGTTCATCGAGATCCGGGAGCCTTCCGTCGTCTACCGCTCGGAGGAGTACGAAGTGGTCGCCGACCGGCTGGATCATCGCGTGATCGCGCTGGGCTTCGCCCTGTCGGAATACGACCGTCCGGGCCGCTTCGACCTGGAGGCGGCGGAGGCGCTGGGCATCCCCAAAGGCCCGCTCTACGGGAAGCTCCAGCGAGGCGAGGCCGTATCGCTGCCGGACGGGCGGGGGATCGAGCCGGGGCAGGTGGTGGGCGAACCACGCAAAGGTCGGAAGGTGGCGTATGTGGCCGACACGCGCCCCTGCGAGGGCAGTGTGCGTCTTGCGGAGAACGCCGATCTCCTCATCCACGAATCCACCTTCGAGGCGGGCCGGGAGGAGGAGGCCCATGCCAAGGGCCACAGCACTGTGGGCGATGCGGTGGAGATCGCGAAGCGGGGCGCGGCGCGGGCGCTGGCGCTCACGCATATCAGCTCACGTTACGAATCCGTGGAGCCGCTGGTGCGTCAGGTGAAGCGGCAGTTCTCTCCTTCGTGGATCGCAGAGGACGGCATGGTGATCGAGCTGGACCGTGAGGGCGACGTTCTCTCCGTCACGGGCGGGCGGCGGCGCGGCGCACGAGCCGGTGATCCGGCCTCTGCGGTGGTGACCGGCGAATAAATTCGCGGCAACAACGGCACGAAGTCCCCCTGCGGGGACTTCACCACCGGTTGGATCATTTGATGTGCAGGATGGGCCTGAAGTCGGCGCAGGCCGACTTTGCGCTTTTGTTGCCCGCGAATTTATTCGCCGGGCATGGCGGATAAACTTCGGCCCGCCAGTGATGCACGTATTATAGAAACGGACGTTTTATGGATGCACCCTTTTTCACCCCACTCAACCTGAACGGCGCCTGGTCTCTCCGCCTCGATCCCGAACGGATCGGTGAGGAAGAGGCGTGGTATCTCTGCGACTCCCCCAATGAACAGTGGCGGGTGGTGACGGTTCCGGGGGCGTGGGAAGAGTACGGCATTCCTAAGAATGTCACCGGCCCCGTCTGGTATCTCCGTACAATCCCGTTGCCGCCGGAGTGGGACGGGCGGCGGATCACCCTCCACTTCGGTGGGGTGAGCTTCAACGCGCGCGTCTGGGCGAACGGGGTGTACCTGGGAGAGCACCGGGGTATCTGGGACTCCTTCTCCTTCGACGTTACGCCCGTCCTCGATTACAACCGGAAGCTCTGCGTCATCCTCGAAGTGGAGAAGCCGGGAGGGCGGTTCCCCCTGCGGGAGACTCTGGCCGGGTTCTACCCCTACGTGAGTCACAGCTTCGGGGGCATCTGGCGCGAGGTGTTCCTGGAAGCCACGGGTCCGGCCCGCATCGCGGAGCTGTACCCGAACGCATCCGCCGAAGGAGATGTCGAAGTCGAAGTCACTCTAGATTCCGTGCGGGAGGGGGGAGCCCGCCTGCACCTGGAAGTGCTGGACAAGGGGTCGCAGGTCGTCGCGCGGGGGGATCTCCGGATCGCGCTCACTGTGGGGGATTCTCAGTCGGCGGCGGTCCGATTGCGTATTCCCCGCCCGGTCCCCTGGAGCCCTGACGACCCGTACCTCTACACGCTGAACGCCACTCTCTTCATAGAAGGAGAGGTGTCGGATTCGTCGTCCGTGCGGTTCGGGGCGCGCTCCATACAGGTAGAGGGCGACTCGATCCTGCTCAACGGCCGCCCGGTCTACCCGCGCGGAATCCTGAACTGGGGGTGGTACCCGCCGCGACAGGCCCCGGACTCCGCACCGCTCTTCCTCGCGGAGGAGTTCGCTCGCCTGCGGGAGATGGGCTTCAACACGATGAAGCACTGCCTCTGGGTCCCGCCGGCCCATCACCTCCGGCTCGCCGACGAGCTGGGGTTCTTGGTCTGGATGGAGCTGCCCCTCTGGGCGCCGGACGTGACCGAGGCGAACCGAAACCGCATCCCCCGCGAGTACGAGCGGATCGTGCGGCAAATCCGCCATCACCCGAGCATCGTCCTCTGGACCCTGGGATGCGAGCTGAACCGCAACGTGGACGAGGACCTCCTCGGCGACCTCTATAACCATGTGAAGGCGCTGACGGGCAACCCCCTCGTGCGGGACAACAGCGGATCGGCGGAATGCTACGGCGGGAACCCTCACGAGTACGCGGATTACTACGACTACCACTTCTACTGCGACCTCAACTTCTTCCAGCCGACGGTCCGCAGCTTCCTTCCCCACTGGCGGACCCGCCAGCCCTGGCTCTTCGGCGAGTACTGCGATTCGGACACCTTTCGCGACCTCCCCGCCCTCAACGAAGCGGACAACGGAAACCCGCCCTGGTGGACCGTGGCGGATGAGGCGACCAACCCGCAGGGGGTGCGCTGGGAGTACGCCGTCACCGATCAGATGGATCGTCTTCAGGCGAACGGCCTCATGGATCGGCGGGAGGAGCTGAACCACGGCTCAAGACAGCAGGCGCTCCTACACCGCAAAATGACCGTGGAGTGGACGCGGGGCTACCGGGAGATGAGCGGCTACGTCGTCACCGGGCTGCGGGACACGCCCATCACCACCGCCGGGGTCTTCGACGATTTCAACGAGGCGAAGTGGCCGCCGGAACTGTTCCACGTCTTCAACCGGGACACTGTGCTGTTCATCGGGTGGGACCGCCGCCGGGAGTGGCGGAATGGCGGGGATCGCCCCTCGTACATCGACCCGTACAACTATTGGCCGGGGGAGCGGGTGCGGGCGCACATCGGCATCTCCCATTACGGGAGGGAAACGGGCATTCCGGAGACCACATGGAGAGTCACCGACCCGGACGGCAGTCTCATGGCGATGGGGCGGCTGCCGAACGCCGATTTCTACCTGTCGCCGGGAGACGTGACGGAGCTGGGGATCGTTGAGTTCATCGCGCCGGAGGTGGAGAAGCCAACGAAAGCAACCCTCGTCGTCGATACAAAGATCGGGGAGGAGCGGACCCAGAACGAATGGCCCCTCTGGTTCTACCCCTCCGGCGCATACGAGGGGCTTCCCACGCCCATCGGCCTCTATGACCCTGCGGGTCATTTCGTGCGGGCCGAACGCCACGGGCTGACCGTGACTCCCGTGAACCCCTCACCCCCGGCCCCTCTCCCTCAAGGGGAGAGGGGAGAATCTGCATTCCCATGGAGTGGATCTCCGCTGCTGATCGCGGCGGCGTGGACCCCGGAGATCCGAGATTACATCCGTGGTGGAGGCCGGGCGGTCGTCATGGCGCTCGATGCACAGAATCCGCTGCCGACCTTCGGCTGCCCTTTCTGGCGGGAGGCGATGAAGCTGTTCGAGTCGCACCCACTCTGGGACCGCTTCCCCCACGAGGACTTCACCGATCTCCAGTTCTACGGCCTCGCGGCGGATCTCGCTTTCGAGACGGACGCTTTATCCGGCTTCCTCGGACCGGATGCGGTCGTGCGGCCCGTCCTCCGACGGGTGGATGCCCGGAGCCTCGCGGTCCACTGCTACCTGATGGACGTGTCGCTGGGGCAGGGGCGCGCCTTCTTCACGACGCTCCGGATCCCCGGCGGCAACGGGGATCAGCCGTCCGGGTTCTTCCGCCACACGGGCGGGGCCTGGTTCCTCGCATGCCTGCTCCATCTTCTGGCGAAAGACGAGCGATAGGGCAGGGGAGCAGCGGTCCGTGCGGCGAATAACGTGAATGCCCGTCGAATGAATTCGCGGCAACAACGGCACGAAGTCGCCCTTCGGCGACTCCACCCCC
>JAHWJO010000080.1 GCA_019348365.1 Armatimonadota bacterium
TGGAGGTGAATTGCCGGGACTGAAGCCCCCCAGGAGGGACTTCAGTCCCGGCAATTCACCTCCACCATGCCCCCATTCCCAATAAAGACACGATAAAGTAAACAAACAAGCTCGGAGGAGGGCGTTTCTCGCGCCTTCTCCCGGGCTTAATTCGTTCTTCGGCGGAGAGGGGAACCGGGATCGCTCCCCGCCGTGTCATGCTAAACAAAACTCTCGCATCCCCCTAGCGAAAAACCTGACTGAGTCCCTGATTGAAGCTCTCCCTCCTCATCCCGGCCCACAACGAAGCCGCCACCCTCGAAGAAGTCATCCGGCGAATCCGCGCCGTGCCTCTGCCGGTGCAGCGGGAGATCGTCATGGTGGACGACGGCTCCACCGACGCGACCTCCGAGATCCTGAAGCGCCTGAGCGGGCCGGACCTGTGCGTGGTCCGCCATCCGAAGAACCGGGGGAAGGGGGCGGCGCTTCGCACCGGGCTGGAGTACTGCACCGGCGATTACATCCTCATCCACGATGCGGACCTGGAATACTTTCCTGAGGATATCCCGAAACTGCTGGAAGCCGAAGAGAAGACGGGTGCGGCGGCGGTGTACGGCTCGCGATTTCAGGGGGAGATCCGGGGGATGCGCCCGATCAACCGTCTGGCGAACCGGCTGCTGGCCTGGGCCGCAACGCTCCTGTACGGGCAGCGGATCACGGATGAGGCGACGGCGTACAAGCTGTTCCGCGCGGAGACGCTGAAGGGCCTCCCGCTCCGCTGCGAGCGGTTCGAGTTTTGCCCGGAAGTCACCGCGAAGCTGCTGAAATCGGGGGAGCGGATCGTGGAGGTGCCGATCCGGTATGCGGGCCGGACGGCGGAAGAGGGAAAGAAGATCACCTGGCGCGACGGCGTGGAAGCGTTCTGGACGCTGCTCAAGTACCGATTCAGGGATTGATCACAGTTTACTTAAAGGGGGTTCGTGTGGTCCAAAACGAGAGCTAATCGGGTGAATGTAGACGGTGGCAACAAGTATTCCCTCGATTATCATTGAAGCATCGTAAAAGATGCTCGCAATTCCCATATCGATAGTTGGACCAAAGAGAGGTGTTAATAAGATTTCAATCACCAGCATCGGCAAATAAAGGCTTTTAGCCCAACTTTTGAACAAGAATAACCCAACGTATACGATCACAGCCCATCCAAGATATATCAGGCTCCCGATGGTTATGACAGTATCTCTGACAGACCATAGGATATCCGCTTGCCTGTCCAAATACCCTTTCAATTCCGGAGGGAGCAGCGGTTCCGTTGCGTAACCGAGACCGGCGCCTAAAAGAATCGATAGCCAATTCATAACGATTAAGGATCTAAAGATTTTCACCGTCATGGCTATATCTTCCCGGTTGAATCCATCCACTCTGCCGCATCGAGGACGAAGCAGGTAATGGGGAGGTCCGTTCCGGCGTGGCGCATCGCCGTCAGCGACTCCGGCTTCATATGCAACCTGTCTTCATCCCTGGCGTTTTCGTGGCTGAACGTTCGCATCCGCCCTGGCATCTGGCCCACAAAAAAGTTGGGAGGAAGCGTGCAGAATTCCAAACCTGAGAACACCCGGAAGGACGAAGCAGCTGAAAGCCAATCTCTCGCTTATCCTTCCTGCTCCTCTTCCTTCGCACTCAGCTCCAGTTTCTTCTTCATGCAGATGACGCAATTATCGGAGTGATCGTCCCGGCCTTCTTCGAGCTCGCGGGTATGCCCGACGCCATGACGGCCACAGAGGGAAAGTCCGTTCGGGCCGAAGTAATGAAATTCCGGTCGTGATTCCGATCGGTAGGAGCTGTCCCAGGAAGGATTGCCCCAGCCGGTTTTTATCTCTCTCATCCCGCCTCGCCTCCCGTAACCCTTCTCTCATCCTGTTTCGCCGTTGCACCTGGATTGGATCACTTCACCGTAGAGGTCTGCTCCGATGTCAATCCCCAAAAGATGACCTGATGGGACACCTTTGCAGGTCAGAGCGGCTCCTGCTATTCAGGGCCTGCTCTCATGATTCGCTCTATACGATCAAAATCCTGCCCCAATTATTCTTCCACACCCTCAAGTCCCGGTTTTTTGAGGATCACGTGAGCCATTCCGCCGCTTCGAGGGCGTGATAGGTGATAAGGATGTCCGCCCCGGCGCGGCGCATCGCGGTGAGGGTTTCCAGCACGATGCGCCGCTCGTCCAGCCAGCCGTTCCGCGCGGCAGCCTTCACCATCGCGTACTCCCCGCTTACGTTGTAGACCGCCAGGGGGAGGTCGAAGCGCCGGCGGGCTTCGTGGAGGATGTCCAGGTACGCGAGGCCGGGCTTCACCATGAGCATGTCGGCTCCCTCTTCCACGTCCAATTCCATCTCGCGGATCGCCTCGCGGGCGTTGCCGGGGTCCATCTGGTACGCCTGGCGGTCGCCGAACTGGGGCGTGCTGCCCGCCGCATCACGAAACGGCCCGTAGAAGGCGGATGCGTACTTGGCGGCATACGACATGATCGGCAGGTGAGAGAAGCCGTCGTCGTCGAGGGCGCGGCGGATGGCCCCCACGCGCCCATCCATCATATCCGACGGCGCGATCACGTCGGCCCCGGCCCGCGCCTGCGCGACGGCCCCCTTCGCCAGGAGCTTCAGGGTCTCGTCGTTCCTGACGCACCCCGCTTCGTCCAACTCCCCGCAATGCCCATGCGAGGTGTACTCGCAGAGGCAGAGATCCGTCACGAGCAGGAGATCGGGATGAGAACGCTTCAGGGCCTCGCACGCCCGCTGCACGATCCCGTCCTCTGTGTACGCGCCCGTGCCGAGGGGATCCTTCTCCAGCGGAATCCCAAAGAGCAGCAGGCCGCCGATGCCCAGTTCCGACGCGCGGTCGGCGAGGAGACTCAGGTGCTCCAGGGAAAGCTGGAACTGCCCCGGCATGGAGGAGATCTCCCGCCGGGTGTCCGCCTCCTCCGTCACGAAGATCGGGTAAATGAACTGCGAGGGAGAGAGCGTCGTTTCACGGACGAGTCGGCGCAGCGCGGGAGTCCGGCGCAGCCGGCGGGGGCGATGGGAGGGAAACGGCATAGCAACCTCGTGCTCATGTGGCGGGGACGAAGAAGGAGCGCCCAACGATGAGAGCGCAGGGGCGGGGAATCTCCTTACAGAAGAGGACTTCCCCCGTGCGCCGGTCGGACGGGAGGAGGGGTCCGGATCGATCAGGAAGGGGTTTGCTCTTCCTTAATGCACTCGCAGACTTCCTCCGGGGTCGAGTGGAGGCGCATGATGTTGCCCAGGCGCATGAGGCCCAGCTTGCGCCGCACATGGTCCTCCCCGCAGATGATGTACAGCTCGCCGTGCCGGGTCATCAGCTTTTTCTTCGCGCCGATCAGCGCGCCCACGCCGGAGCTGTCCACGAAGGAGACCTTCCGGAGATCGATGATCAGGCGCTGAGGCTTCTTATTTAAGGCTCCCTCCAGGGCTCGCTGCAAGTGGGGGAGCGTGCTCAAATCGATATCCCCGGAAATCTCCAGCAGCGGTACGCCCTGAAGCTCCCCGGAATGTACCCGGATGAACGCATTATCCAAAAGACACCTCTAAACATCAATGAAGATAGGTGGAGCGATTCAGTAAATCATACCGTTCCCCCCCGTGGTTTGCAAAGCAGGCGATGAGCGCCGGTAGGGGGGGTACGGAACGTCCGGTGTCCTGAAGCCCGTACCGTCCCCGTGTCTCAGCGCGGTTAGATGGATTCTTGAAGTGCCGAGAACGACACCCTCGACAAGGGGAGCATGTGCTCTCACCAGGGGTAGGTCGGCGAGATTCAGACCCTGTATGGTGACCGGGAGATGTATGGACCCGCGCAGGGTACACTGTTGCCCAGTCAGGGGATGAGAAGGGAGGCCGAACCGATCTGGAGCGGACAGGATCATGACCTCCGAGTCAGGGCCGCAGCATGATCAGGTCAGGCGTGAAGAGAACAGGCTGAGTAGGAGTCTCGTGGGCGTTCCGGATTTCTACGACCCTGCCGACCTGGAGATCCGCATGAGTAGCGGGAACGGACTCCCCGCCCACCGCTCGTCTCATCTGGGTCGATTCCGTCACGTTGACCCGCGCCCGGGGCGCGCTGGTGCCCGGGCAGATGCTCTCATCGGCTTCCACGTTCAGCACCATCACGCTGGTCGGATCGCCGGGCAACGGGCCTTCAACGGAACGGATAGGACCTTTGATGAAACCGTGGAACCAGACCGGGGGGCAGGGCGTTCCTAAATCCTCAGTATCGTTCCCGCCGCAGCCGGCCAGCAGGGGAGCGATCAGGCCTAACAGGCTCCACAAAGCTAAACGTTTCATTCCATTTCCTTTCGTTGAAGAACGTCACGGTCCTCTACGGTTCTCTATCGTGTGAGGTTAGACCGGCGGTTCCGAAGCCGAAGAAGGAGGCAGCAGGGCCTCCAGCGCCTCCTCCACCGAATCCACCATCTGAACGACGCGGTCGATCTGGACGATCCGGAGGGCGAGCTGCACTTCGTTCGTGCGGGTGGCGACGAACACCTCTCCTTCCCGGGCCGATACGCCGCGCTTCGCCGTCATGATCGACGTGATGCCCGCGCTGTCGATGTACGTCACCCCGGTGAAATCGAGGATCAGGTGCTTCGCCCGCTTCGCCAGAAGGTCCCGGATCGCATCCCGCACCCCCGGCAGGGTCTTTAAGTCCACGCTCCCTTTTGCGTGAAGAAACCCAATCTCCCCCATTTGCCGTATCCGAACCTGAAGGCTCTCCCTGTCATCCATGACGCAGGCTTACTCCTTTACCCACTCTCCTGTGGAGGAACGGTCATGAGCGCCGGGATCCCCCTTGCGTGTGAAATAGAACGCCATCCCCACCGCGCTCAACGCGGCCACTATCAGCTTCACCACGGCGGGCAGGGACGAGAACGAGATGAACCCTTCGATGGTCCCGGCGATGAGGAACATCGGGATGGTGCCCGCGAGGAGGCGCACGGCTTCCCCGGCGGCGACCGACAGCGCCCGGCCTCGCGACAGATCGCCCGGATGCAGCAGCGCCCAGCCGATCATCAGCCCCGCGCCCCCGGCGATCATGATCGCCGACAGCTCCAGAATCCCGTGCGGCACGATGGAGGGCCAGAATTCCAGCGACTGGCCTTTCCGCTCGATCAGCGCCCCCACCGCCCCGAGCATCATGCCGTTGGAGAAGAGAATCCAGAGGGTGAGGAGGCCGAAAGGCAATCCCCCGGCGAACCCCATGAGCGCCACCTGGATATTGTTCGCGGTGATCATGCTCCCCGCCGCCGGAGAATCCTGCGGATCCAGGTGAGGCGTGTCGTAGCTTTCCGGGATGATCCCGGCGCTCAGGTCCGGGCGGACGAGCGCGAAGATAGAACCGAAGAGGAAGACCGCCGTCGCCACCAGGACGAAGGCGCGACGCCGGGTGAGCAGCTCGGGGAAGTCGCGCCAGAAGAAGTCGAGGAGGGCCCGCATGCCGCCGCGCTCGGCGTGGTAGAGCGCGCCGTGCGCGCGGCTCACCAGGTCGTTCAACCGCCGCCGAACGGTCTCGTCGGGCAGGTGGGTGCGCGCGTAGGCGAGATCGGAAGCGGCGCGGCGGTAGAGCCGCCCCAGCTCCAGCACCTCGTCGCCGGAGAGGCCGCCCAAACCTACCCGCTGCGTCCGGTCCACCAGCTCCGAGAGCCGCTGCCAGCTTTCCTGCCGCTCCCGCACGAAGCGGAGGTCCGGCAACCGGGAGGAGGTCATACTTGACACCTTTCTAATGGGACGCGGGCCTGCGGCACGCGGATTTTAACGCGGATCATCGCGGGTGTTACGTCTTGAACCACGAAGAACACAAAGGACACAAAGAAAAACCTAATGGAACCGCCGATGAACGCCGATACACGCGGATAAACCCCCTCACTCGATCACCTCTTCACCTTGTCACCTCTTCAGGGGTCGGGGGTTATCTGCGTGTATCGGCGTTCATCGGCGGTTTCAGATTCCTCATTGTTTGCCGAGCGTGATTCCGGGCCAGTCGTCTGTGCGGAACGGAGAGGCGGGGAGTCCGGCGCGGTTATACAGGGTGCTCGGCGGGTTGCTCTCCCACGCGTACCGCACCGCCACGGGGTTCGGGACCTTATCGCTCCAGACGACGACGGTGTCGCCGTCGATCCTCGCGTCGGCCCGGACGAACATGCGGTCCGGCCCCGCGATGGCGAAGCCTTCCAACTCCCCTCCCCTGGCCATAAGGCCGCCGTTCGCGTGCCGGAAGCGGAGGCGAGCTTTGTCGCCTTCCACCCGCATCGAGTTGTAGAGCGGGCCGGAGTGAGAGATGTCGCGACCGTACGCGAGGGCGAGTGCGTTCAGGGCCAGCCGCCGCCCGACCTCCCGCTTGTTCCGGGGATGAATGTCCAGTTCGTCGCCGATGTCGATGGCGCTCGCCATGCCGGTCTTCGGCAGCGCGAGGGTCATCGTCTGCGCCTCGCGAAGCTCCGCCCACGCGTCGTCGCCCGGTTCCGTTTTGCGCGGCATGAACGCCGCCAGCTGGACGAAGAGGAAGGGGAAATCGCCCTGGCCCCACGCCCGCCGCCAGTCCCGAATCATCTCGGGGAAGAGGGTGCGGTACTGGTGCGCCCGGTCCACGTTCGATTCCCCCTGGTACCAGATCGCGCCCTTGATCCCGTACGGCACGAGCGGCGCGATCATGGCGTTGTAGAGTCCTCCGGCCCGCCAGGGATTCTGTCGGGGATCCTGGGGCCGCCGGGGCGGGGTCTTCCCCTCGGCTTTGGCCGCTTGCACCGCCTTTTCCCACTCCGCGAGTCGCCGTTGGTACTCCGGCTGGTTCCCCTCGAAGTCGGCGATCTGCTTTTGCCATCGCTCCGTCAGGACCCTCAAGTTGGGATGGGCATGGAGGGCCGGGGCGCTCGTCCAGGCTTCCGCCGGGGTGCCGCCCCATGAGGTGTGAAGGATGCCCACCGGCACGCCGAGTCGCCGGTGCAGCTCTTTCGCGAAATAGTACGCCACGGCGGAGAAGCGCCCGGTCGACTCCGGCCCGGCGACCTCCCACCGGCCTTTCACGTCGGGCTGAGGCTCCCCCGCGACGGCCTTCTCCACAGTGAACATCCGGATCCCCGGATTCGTCGAAGTCGCGATCTCCTTCCGGAAGTCCGTCGTGTCCCAGGCGACGTTCCACTCCATGTTCGACTGCCCGGACGCGACCCAGACCTCCCCGATGGCGACGTTGTACAGGGTGATCGTGTTCCTGCCGGAGATCGTCATCTCGTACGGGCCGCCCGCTTTCATCTCCGGCAGGCGGACCTGCCAGCGGCCCTGCGGGTCGGCGGTGGCCGTCACGCGGCTCCCGTTGAGGCGGACGGCGACGTTCTCCCCCGGATCGGCCCAGCCCCACAGGGGCGCTTTGATGCCCTGCTGGAGGACTATGTGCTCGCTGATGACCGCCGGGAGGCGCACGTCGGCCCGCGCCATGGAAGCGATCCCCCATCCGGCGACGATCAAACCTCCGCAGATACTCCTGTTTAGGGCCATGCCTTCTCCTTTCTCTCTGAACGGATGTTTCATCCTGCGCCAGGGGATCGTTCGTGGCGTGGCATGATGCCCCGATCTCCTGTCATGCCGGTCATGCCGGCGGGTTTGATGCCGATGTTGCCGGGATGCGGGAAGAAAATACAGGAGTTTCCATGGCAAACGAGGAATTCTCAGGATGCACCTCCCTTCACCTCCACTGCTGCCGGAGTTCCTCATTTACCCCCGGACTCCCGTTTTCCTCTTCCGATCCCCATGCCCAGAGAACTCGCCGTCCGCACCCCCGAAAATGTGGAGATCACCCACGCGCTGGCCGGGATCGGCTCCCGTTTTCTCGCCGTCCTCGTCGATCATACGATTCAAGTGGCGCTCCTTCTCCTCCTACTGTTCGGGATGGGATTTCTGGTCGGCGGGCTACGGGATTGGGCAGGCGGCCTGGATGATCTGGCGAACCTCTCCGGCTGGGCTTTCGCTCTGCTGATCGCCTTCGGGTTCCTCATCGTCTGGGGCTACTTCATCTACTTCGAGACCGCCTGGAACGGGCAGACGCCGGGGAAACGGCTGCTGAACATCCGCGTCGTGAAGGACAACGGCAGCCCCATCGATTTCTTTTCTGCCGCGACCCGAAATATCGTGCGGTTCATCGACTTCCTCCCCTCCAGCTACGCCATCGGCATCATCGTCATGTTCTTCAGTCCCGCGTACAAGCGCGTGGGGGATTACGCCGCCGGGACGGTCGTCGTGAAGGAGTACCGGGAACCGAAGCGTCCCCGGTCCGGGGTTGAAGAGACCCCCTCTGGAGAGAGGAGGAACGAGACGCCGGACCCGGAACCCGGAAGTTCGACCGGGGAAGAGGAGCCGCCTGCCGAGGTCCCCGGCGTGACCGTCTCCGGGATCAGCCGGGTGACGCGTGAGGAGTATGACGCGGCGCGGCGGTACCTGGACCGCCGGGGGGAGCTTCCCAAGCCGATGGGAGCCGCATTCGCCCGGCGGATCGCCGAGCCGATCCTCCATCGACTCGATATGGCCCCGGAGAGTCTGGACGATTACGATTACGATCTGTTCCTGGAGACGCTGACGCGCGATTATCTGCGCTGGCAGGACCGGGGATACTGAGGCTTACCGGCACGACTCCACCTTCGAGCCTGCACCGTTGCGCCACGAGAGCGGTAGTCGCCCCCGTTGAACCCATTGGAGGGGGATGGGCGTTCTCTCATGGGCCTCTCTACAGGGCGAGGGAGACCCATGATATAATGGCCGATGGAGAACCCGTCAAGGGACAGAGGAGCAGAACGTGGCGAGCTGGCTGGACACGCTGAAACGACAGATTTTGGGCGAAGACCGCACCCTCACATGGGAAGGCGCGACGGGCCTCATGCGCTTCGCGGGCACGCCGTCGGTGGACCGCCTGCTGGATGACGCCGTCCGCCTCTGCAAGGGCGCGCTCGACCGCTCCACCCGCAGCCTCATCGACCGGGAGCGGCTCCAACCCGTCGCCAACCGACTCGACGTGCACCTCCTCATCGCCGGGCATGACCGCGCCGTCGCCGTGCAGGACGCCCTCGACGGGATGGACCTCCAGGGCGAGCTTTCCGCCGCCCTCACCGACTACGCCGTGAACCAGCAGCAGTATCTCGTCTACGGGGGGCGCGTCCATGTCTCTCCGATCACCGTCGAGGAGCAGACGCTGTCCGCCGGGGACGAGATCCAGGTGCGCTGGCGGCGGGAGAAAGATGCAGCTCCGGCGACTCCGGCAAAAACGGCGGCCCCCGGCCCCCGGAAGTCCCGCGAGGAGCGCGCGGCGGCGAACCAGCCCGCCGACCCGTCCGTCAAATCTTCCGGGCGAAAGACCGTCCATGCGGGGGAGGGGATCTCCCAGCCGTTCACCCTCCGGGTGAAGGATCGCGAGGGAGAGGCGGTTTCTTATCCGGTGATGACCCCGTTCTACTTCGGGCGCAACACGCGCGGGCTGCAATTCGAGTTCGATTTCACCGGCGAGGAGATGATCTCCGGCGAGCATTTCTCCATCCTTTACCTGCCGGACCTCGGGTACGTCCTCCGCGACAACAAGAGCACGAACGGCACGATGGTCGTGCGGGGGGAGGAGGCGGTGCGGCTCTACACGCCGCCCGCCCGCCGGGAGACCGAGCTGGCAAAAGAGATGCGCCTGAAGGAGGGCGATGTCATCCGCCTGGAGCGGGGCGCGCACGCCAAACGCGGCGCGGTACAGTTCGCGTTCATGCTCGACGACACGCCGGAGTCAGCCCTCATGTGGGCGGACCACCTCGCGGCGCGGGGGATCCAGTGGCGGGACGCCCGCGAGCTGGTGGCGCAGCGCCTCACGGAGAACGCGAGCCCGACCGCGCTCCACGAAGAGTACACGCTGATGATCGGCGAGAGCTACCTGGGCGCATCGGTGACGGGGAGCATCTGGGTGGCGTACCGCGAGGCGGACGAGAATTTCCGGGGGGGCCGGGCGCTCGCCCAGGTGACGAACCTCAGCCGCTGCACCCTCACCTGGCTCCGCGAGGACATCCCCGCGACCCTGAACGAGCAGCCGCTGGCCGTCGGGGTCGCCACACCCGTTCCCGGCGGCGGCGTGCTGGCGTTCGGCGCGCAGCATGCCGACTTCGGGGGCAACGGCATCCCGCCGACCCGCGTGCGCTTCCAATGGATCGAGGGCCATGGCCGAGCTGCTGCTTAACTGGGCCGTCGTGATCCTGACTCTGGCGGCGCTGGCCCTCATCGCTTTCTGGAGCTTCCGGGACCTCCTCGGCAGATCCACCGTCCAGAGTCCAACATCCAAAGCCGTCCCTTACGAGGCGTACCGCGCCGGGTCTGAGACGTCGGGGAGTGAAGGTTCGCCGGAAGCTCCGGAATCGGGCCGCCGTTTGTGTGTGGAGTACCACCGGAACGGGGAGACCGAACACGTCCAGTGGGTGACGGACGAGCGGCCCGGCTACATCGGGACCGAAGCGGTGCCGGGGATGGGGAGCGGCATCCTGGTGCGCCACGTCCGACTCTTCCACGAAGGCGACGGGTTCCTGCTGGAGAACCGCCATGGGTCGAAGCCCCTGCTCTGGCGCGCGGACGGCGGGCGCTCCGGCGAGCTTCCCCCCGGCGAACGGCTCCCCGTGGACGGGGAAGTGGACGTGGTCCTGGGCGGTTGGACCGTGACGCTCAAAGAAGAATGATCCGATTTTGGATTTTAGATTTTGGATTTTGGATTGGGGGCGTCGGGGATGACCGAGGAGGAATTCAAGCGCCGGACGAAACGACTTGCGACATCCGCTATCCATCTGTCGGAAGCGTTGCCTCACTGTGATGCCGCCCGGATCATGGGAAGGCAGTTCCTTCGCTGCGCCACGTCCGTCGGCGCCAATTACCGCGCGGCCTGCCGGGGAAAGTCCGTCCCGGACGTGATCGCGAAGCTCGCCATCGTGGAGGAGGAAGCTGACGAAACAGTGTACTGGATGGAATTACTGACAGAATCAGGATATCTTTCCAAGCAAATCAGTGATCCATTTGTTCGCGAGGCGAACGAGATCCTCGCCATGACCGTTGCATCCATCAAAACTTTGCGGAATCGGAAACAGTGATGCGCGCAATCCAAAATCCAAAATCCAAAATCCAAAATCCGAGCGGGTTTCCCTGATGCGGCGGACTCTCATCGAGGCGGCGGCGCTGACCATGGCGCGGGCGGGCGGCGATGCCTCCGATAACGAGGACAGCGTCCGGTACGCGGCGGGGAAGGGCCACCCGGACGCCTGGGCGGATTTCGTGGCGGTGGTGGCGGACGGCGTGGGCACTTCCCGCGAGCCCGCCGCCGCCGGTCGCGCTGCCGTGGAGACCTGGCTGCAATTCCTGGAACGCCGCTTCACCGAGCGGCCCGAGGATCTCGCTGCCTTCGACGAGGTCCAGTTCGAGCACCTGCTGCGGGAGTGTTTCGCGCAGGCGCACCGGCAGGTCCAGCGCCTCGCGCCGGGCGGGTCGGCGACGGCGGCGGGGGTGTGCATACAGGGGCCGTGGCTCCTCGCGGCGACCGTCGGCGATGCCCGCGCGTACCATTTGACGGAGGGAATCCTCCACCAGCTCACCGAAGATCAGGTGGACTCGGGCGGCAACCCCACCGACGTGCTGGGCGGGCGGGCGGTCTCGCCCGTCGCCGCCGGTTACGCAAAGGCGAGCATCTCCCCCGGCGACTGGATCGTGGCGTGCAGCGATGGAGTCATAAAGACCCTCTCCCCGGAGGCCCTCGCCGCCCTCCTCCGGGCGGCGGAGAGCCCCCAGACTGCCGTGAAGGCGCTGAAGGAGCGGGTCCGCGCTCAGAAGGTGGACGACGACGTGACCGCCGTGTTCGCCCGCGTGGACCAGGTGGGGGAACCGTTCTGGGCGGGGACTGGGGATCGGGGGTCAGGGATCGGGGATCAGGGGTCGGGGGGGGGGGGGGGTGGCGGGGGCGGGCTGGGTTTTTCGGTAAGCGATTCCAC
>JAHWJO010000081.1 GCA_019348365.1 Armatimonadota bacterium
AGGATAAACTCTGCACCAGTGCCGGAGAAGAACAGGACGGAACTCCCCAATTTCCTAACTCCCCAACTCCCCAATCACCAGCCGCGCGTGGCGAGCAGCTCCCGCTCCGGCAACTGCCGCACGTCGAGGCCGGACATCGCTTCTCCCAGGCCCGCCGAGACCTCCGCGACGACCTCCGGCTTGTCGTAGTAGGTGCAGGCATCCACGATGGCTTTCGCGCGGGCCTCCGGCGCGGACGACTTAAAGATGCCGCTGCCGACGAAGACCGTCTCTGCGCCGAGCTGCCGCATCAGCGATGCGTCCGCCGGGGTGGCGATCCCGCCCGCCGAGAAGTTCGGGACGGGGAGCTTGCCGGTCTCGTGGATCTGCAAAACGAGGTCGTAGGGCGCGCCGAGGTTCTTGGCCTCGGTCATCAACTGCTCGCGGCCCAGCGACTGGATGCGCCGGAGGCCGTCCATCACCGCGCGCATGTGCCGCACCGCCTCGACGATGTTGCCGCTGCCCGCTTCTCCCTTGGTGCGGATCATCGCGGCCCCTTCTCCGATCCGCCGCAGCGCTTCGCCGAGGTCCCGGCAGCCGCACACGAACGGCACTTTGAAGGCGTGCTTCTCGATGTGATAGACCTCGTCGGCGGGGGTGAGCACCTCGCTCTCGTCGATGAAGTCCACCTCCAGCGCCTCGAGGACCTGCGCCTCCGCAAAATGGCCGATCCGGCACTTCGCCATGACGGGGATCGTGACGGCCTGCTTGATCTCTTTGATGATGAGGGGGTCCGACATCCGGGCCACGCCGCCGTGCGCGCGGATGTCCGAGGGGACCCGCTCCAGCGCCATCACGGCGACGGCCCCGGCCTCCTCCGCGACCTTGGCCTGATCGGCGTTGGTCACGTCCATGATGACGCCGCCGCGCAATTGCTCCGCCAGACCGACCTTACTCCTCCAGGTGGATTTCTCGACCATGACCGACTCCTTGCTTTATATGTAAACGTTTGGACCTGTCCGTTCGCTCCCGTATTAAGCTATATGATGCTCCCGCCCGGTGCATTCCGGGCGAAGGTGAATTGATTATAGCATATCGGCTGGACGGCCCTTTTTGCCCTCTCGTCCATCCCCCCCCATAATAACTGCGACGGTTTCCGCTTCCCTTATACACGCTTCATACGTGAAGAAACCCATAGCTCTTACCGGCCCTCGCCCGTGAGTAGGGCAATAACAGCTTACAAAGGAATGGCATGTCAGAGAATCCCGCTTCCCTCACCCTGGCCGATATCCGCCGCCAGCCCGCTGTCTGGCAAGCTACGGCGGCGCGCGCGAAAGAATTCTTTCCCACGTTCAACCAGCTCGCCCGCGATGCCGACGAGGTGATCTTCATGGGGGCCGGGTGCTCGTACGCGGTGGCGCAGTACGCCCAGGCCTCGTTCCAGCAGCACGGGGGACGCCCCTGCCGCGCCGCCACCTCCATGGACTTCTTCCAGTTCCCGAAGTGGGTCTCCAGCGTGCAGGCGAGGTCGCTGTTCGTGCTGTTCACGCGCTCCGGGGAGACGACCGAAACCCTCGAAGCGCAGCGGTACGCCCGCAAGCTCGGCGCGAAGATCCTCTGCGTCACCTCCACGGAAGACGCCCCGATCCCCAAAGAGGCGCACGAGATCCTGTACCTCCCAGATACCCTCGAAGATGCGATCCTCCCCACCGTCTCCACCACGAGCATGATGATCGCCATGCAGCAGCTCACCTTCATGCTCGCCGAGGAGGAGGAGGTGAAGCACCTCCTGATGGGCCGGATTCACCAGCTCCTCGCCACGAACCTGGAAGACCAGATCGAGGTGGGGCGGCGGGTGGGCGAGAACGAGGAGATCCGCCGGGCGGCGTTCCTAGGGTCCGGCCCCATGCTCGGGGCGGCGTACGCGGCCTCGCTGATGTGGCAGATGGCGACGGCGCTCCCCGCCAGCCACTCTCCCGTGTTCGAGTACCGGCACGGTCCGATGGAAGCCTGCGGCCCCGACCTCCTGCTCTCCATCCTCATTTCCAACGCGGGCCGCCGGGAGGATGTGGCCCTCGCCCGCGAGATGAAGATGCGCGGTCCGAAGGTCCTGGCGAACATGACCGACCCGATCCCCGGCATGGAGCGGATGGATTACACCGACATCGTCGGCGAGCAGTTGTCGGATTACGTGCGCGGGAGCCTTGCCCTGCCCCTCTACCAGAGCGTGGCGGTCCACAGAGCCCTCGCGCTGGGCCGCGACCCGGACGAGCTGGGCACCCACCCGCCCATCATCACCATCGATCTCAGCCAGTACGTGTAGCAATTTTGGATTTTCGATTTTGGATTTTGGATTGCCGGAGACCCTCGCGGCGAGGCCGCAGGTTGAGCATTAGGCGTTGAGCATAACATGAAGGTGCTATGTGACGGAAAAGGAAAAGACCTGTACAATAACGTATGAAGTGGTGAACGTAATCCAAAATCGAAAATCCAAAATCCAAAATAGGAGAGTTGAATGGCTGTTTATTGCCCCCGCTGCGGCACGTTCAATCGAGGCCAGGGACAGGCGTGCATCACCTGCCTGGGGCCGGTGAGTAAAGGCCAGTCCGTCCCTGAAGACGCCAAGTGCGCCACCCACGCCAATAATTCCCCGCTGGGCCGCTGCATGGTCTGCGGCAAGGCGACCTGCTTCGATTGCGGCAGCATGGTGGACGGGCAGATCCTCTGCTTCACCGACGCCGCCGCCGCCGCAACCACCACCGCCGAAACCGCCACCGGCACCCCGAAAGACAAGAAAGGCTTCAGCTTCGGCAAGAAGAAGTAGGTGAGATGGGGATGCGGAGTCATTTTTCGAGTGAATGGAACATGGAGCTTCGCTGCGCTCGCTAACCGGAAACTACAGGAAATCCCGGATACCCTGAAACCCTTTTAGAACCGCAGATGAACGCAGATAGACGCAGATCACCCCTGAATCTCTGTATGGGTGTATGGATGGATGGGTGTGGAGATTCTGCATCATCCACACATTCATACATCCACCCACCCATACAGTTCTATCTGTGTTCATCCGTGTTCATCTGTGGTTCCGTAAAACTTTTCTTTGTGTCCTTCGCGTCCTTTGTGGTTCCAAAGGAGGTTGATCCGCGTTGATCCGAGGTTTCCGTGTAGCGAGCGCAGCGAAGCTCCGTGTCCCCTTCACCCGCATCGCACTCTCCCCTCGCGGGGTCATCCGACTCCTCCTCGGCGGCCTGGCGCTGCTGTTCCCCTTCGGCTCCCCGCCCGCCCTCGCGCAGGGCAAGACCGTCCTCCTCACTTTCCTCCACACCAACGACCTCCACGGGCGCGTTTTCTCCGGCAGGGATTTCGATGACGACCGGCAGGGCGGGCTCGCCCGCGCAACTGCTATCGCCCGCAAGCTCCGCAACCAGCTCCCCCACGTCTTTTTCGTCGACTCCGGCGACCTCATCCACGGCTCCCCCGTCGAGTTCCTCACCCAGGGGCGCTCCATGGTCGAGGCGATGAACATGGCCGGGATCGACGTGGCCTGTCCCGGCAACCACGAGTTCGACTGGGGACAGGATGCCGCCCAGGCCGCGATGCGGCGCGCCCAGTTCCCCTGGGTCACCGCGAACGTCGTGGAGCGGGAGACCGGCCAGCCGTTCCCCCCCGTCCAGCCCTATGTGATAAAAGAAGCGGACGGGGTGCGGATCGCCTTTTTCGGCCTGACGACTCTTCAGACGGTGGACCTGGAATGGCCGCCGTTCATCAACCGCGTCCGGTTCCTCGACCCGTTCGACACCGCGAAGAAGCTCGTCCCGGAGCTGCGAAAACAGGCGGATCTCGTCGTCCTCCTCTCCCATCTCGGCGCGAAGGAGGATGCGCTCCTCGCCGCCTCCGTGCCGGGAATCGATCTCATCCTCGGCGGCCACTCTCAGTCCACGCTCCAGAGGCGGGTGGAGATCGGCGGCACAGTCATCGCGCAGGCGGGCTTCTACGGACAGTACCTGGGCCGGGTGGATCTCATCATGGAGCGGAAGAAGGAGGACGGCTGGAGGGTCGCGAGCGTGAACGGCCGGGGCGGACGGTGGTGGAAAAACGTCCCCGGCCTGAATGCCGAGTTCCCGAAGACGGCCCTGATCCCCCTCGGGCCGGACCTCTTCCCCGATGCCGCCGTCTCCGCTTCGTACCGCAATTACTGGGAGCAGTGGCGCGACCTTGGGAAAGCGGTCGTGGGGAGATCGTCGGGGGCGATCACGGACGGGGGCGCGGCGGGGGACACTCCCCTCTCCCGCTTCCTCGCCGACCGGTTGCGGGAAGCCACAGGCGCCGACATCGCGATGGTGGACGGCAAGTGGCGGGGGACCCTGCCCGAAGGGGACGTGCCCGCGTCCGCCATCTGGGGCAGCATGGGCGGCTACACCGGTCAGAACATCCTGCGGATGACGGTCACGGGGGCGCAGCTCCGCCGCTTCCTCGACCAGTGGGCGGGATTGCCGGAGGGTCTGGCCGTGGGAATTTCGGGGATCACGGCGCGGGTGAACCCGAAAGCGAAGGACGGCGAGCGCGTAAAGGAGGTCGCGGTTGGCGGGAAGCCGCTGGAGGAGGACCAGGCTTATACGCTGGCGGGAGTGATGTACGTGGTGCGCCGCTTCCCGAGCCTGATGGAGAGCGCGCCGGGGGAGATCGTCGGGGAGGTGGAATGGTCCCGCCCGCTCATCCTCGATGCGGCGCGGAAGCTGAGGACCTTCAGCCCGGATTTATCGCCAAGACTGGTGCTAGAATCGGATCAGTAAGACTCTTTCATCCTCAAGAGCAACTTCCAGAAGAGCGAAGGCGGTTTTTGGCGTCGAAGCCACCGGAATAAATTCAACGCTAATTCCTCATCCAGAGGATGAAGTGCTACGTACTGCTGAATAGCCTTCTTGAATTGGCCGGTACGACCGTATTCTTTTCCCAGGCAGTAACGGGCATCTGCGTTATCTGGCTCCAGATCTACCGCCTTTTCATAGGCCTTTATCGAATCTTCAAATCTCCCCAGAGTGGCATAGGCCCACCCCAAGGCATAATAGGAATCAAAATGGACGGGGCAACTTTCTATCGCTTTAGAAAATGATTGAATCGCTTCCTGAGTTTTCCCGCACTCAAGATAAGTCACCCCCAGCGCGTAATAGGCCCGATCCGTCAGATAACCCGTCTGGATGGCCCGAGAGTAAGCAGCAATCGCCTCTTCATAGAAGCACAATTCACTGTAGGCGTTACCTGCATTATAAAGCGTGCTGCCATCATTCGGGTCGAGTTCTACGGCTCGAATAAAGGCTTTCAGTGCATCCTCATGACGTTCTAAATGCGTATATTCCAATCCCAGACGGCTGTAGAACGGCGCATGGATCGACACCAGGCGAATGGCCTGAAGATAAGCCTCGACCGCCCGGTCATGATGTCCCGTTGAGCAATAACAATCCCCGAGAGCGTCATAAGCCAAAGCAGAAGTGGGTTCCAGTTCGAGAGACCGTTTAAACGCGTCAATGGCCTCTTCAAACCGTTTCCCATTTAAAAAATCTATGCCTCGATTGTACCAATCATCAGCATCCATACCACGACAGCTCTACTCTAAAGAGAGCCTCTCTCCCACGGCCCCCAGAGGGCGAACGTCGCGCCGGGGGTCTGCGTGTTGAAGAAGAGCGTCTTCCCGTCGCGGCTGAAGGTGGAGCCCGCCAGCTCTTTTCTCACGCCCTTGTCGTTCGGGTCGCCGTACAGGTTCTGAACGAGGTCGAAGATCCGCCCGTCCGGGGTCAGCCCCCGCACGAACACCTCGTTCGACGTGTCCTCGCAGAGCACCAGTCCGCCCCGGGGACTCACGCACAGATTATCGGGGCTGCGAAGCACCTTCGGGTCCACCGACTCGAAGAGGAGCGTGAGCTGGCCCGAATTCCGGCCCAGGGGCCGGTACTGCCACACCTGACCCAGATCCTTGTCTCCGCCGTTCGTCGCGGTCATGTAGATCTGCCCGTTGCCGTACCAGCAGCCTTCGAGACGGGCGAAGGTGGCGCCGCCCTTCGCGATTCCCTGCTTGTACACCGCGAGATCGTCCTTGTCCGCGTGGTCCGGATCCGGCTCGTCGATGTCCACCCAGGTCACGAGCATCGGCTCCCCGACCGTCTGGCCCTTGCGGGTGTCGTAGCCGGGGCGGTCCCGAACTGCGAGCATCTGGAGCTTGCCCCCCGCCGAGAGCTTCCGGCGTTCCTTCGGGAGGAAGCGGTAGAACCCGGCGGAACCCCGGTCCTCGGTCTCGTATACGATATCGGTACGGGGGTCCACCGCCACGGCCTCGTGGACGAACCGCCCCATGGCCTTGAGGGGACGGGCTTCCACTTCGGAATCCGCGCGCACCGGCACTTCAAAACAGTAGCCGTGGTTCTTGCCGTACCCGCCGATCAGGTTGCCCAGGGTGTCCTTGCCCTGGCCCTGCCGCTGGGTGATCTCCTCGCAGCTGATCCATGTGCCCCACGGGGTCGGGCCGCCCGCGCAGTTTACGGCGGTCCCGCTCAGGCTCACGAAATCGCGGGTCACCTCGCGAGTGATCGGGTCGATGACCAGCGTCGTCGTGCCGCCGGGGGCGTTGGCGTCGTAGGTCCGTTTCGGGTCGCCGATGACGCGGTTCCCCGCCCCGACGCTCTTCAACTCGTGGTTGCGGACGAGCCGGATCTTGCCGTCCACCGTGAAGGCGGCCATGCCGTCGTGCTTGCCGGGGGTGGGATGCCCGTCCGCCATCTTCTCGCCTTCTTTGCCGAGCACCGTGTACCGGAACCCTTCCGGCAGCGCCAGCAGCGTCTCGCCGGTGTTCAGGGACCGGGTGGGCCGGAGCGGGCCGTACCCGCCCTCTCCCGCGCGAGCCACGCCGGGGGAGTCCGCACGGCTGCCCCGGACGATCAGCCCCTGGAGGCCCAGCGCGGCGCCCCCCGCGAGCGAATGCATGAGAAATCGACGGCGGTTCATCTCGGTCATAGATCGGATCTCTTTCCTTTTAGTATCGGTTACTTCCGGTTAGTATCGTTCACTTCCGGCCAGTTCCGGTTGACTTTTCCGTTCCGGATCGGTCGGCGCGGCATTCCCCCGACAGCTGCGCTTTCTACTGCTGAACGTCAGGTTCCTCTTATTTGGATACCTTTATGAACGTAAAAGTTTCTCCGAGGTGGATGAAAGGGAGGGACGAACGGGGACGAAATGGAGAGAGGTGAGCAGGCGGCACGCCAAACGCCTGAAACGCCTCTAAGAAGTCAATCCGTACGTAAAAACAGGGAGAGGCGGTCGCCTCTCCCTGATCTCTTTCTTGAATCGATCCCTTGAATTCCGGCACACCCGAAAAGCGTGCGGGTTATACGGCTGGGTTTGGAGTCGGCGCAGGCCGACTTCGTGCCGTTGTTGCCGCGATTTGAATCGCCGGGCTTACAGCGACCCACGGACTTCGACAGCGCCGAATTCTCTTGAGAGTCCACAGGATCGTGGGGGCGGAGTCCGTGCCGCTCCTCTACGAGCGTTAACTGTAGAAACGGCCCTGGTACTGCCGGAACGCATCCCGGACGGTGTCTGCCGTGAGGGTCGTCCGGTCGAGGTCCACGCCGACATAGGTGTTGCCCCGCTCGACCTCGCCCGCGTAGTGCTCCGCCTCCTGCTTGTTGACACCCCAGCCGGTGAGTGCGCCCGCCACCGTGCCGGACACGCCGCCCACGACGGCCCCCGCCGCCGCGCCGCCGAGCGTCGGGCCGAGGGCGGCGCTCAACGCCCCGGCGGTGATGAACGGTCCCACACCGGGGATCGCCGCCGCCGCCAGGCCGAACAGCGCCCCGACGTCCGCACCGGCTCCCGCGCCGGCCAGCGCGCCGCCGCCCGCCTCCGCGGCATCATTCCCCGCATCGCGGTCTGCGGCCCCCCCGCGATACGTATTCAGATCATCGGACTCGCGGGCGATGACGGAAATGGCGGAATCCGGCACGCCTTGGGCGCGAAGCCAGTCCACCGCGTCCTGGGCGTTGCGATAACTGTCGAAAGTGGCTGAAACGATATTCGCCATAATTTCCTCCCTGTGGAATAGTGATGCGGATCAACTGATGAATCGGCCATGGAATGTTGAGAAAGCATCGCGAAGGGCCGGGGCGCTCAGTGTCGTCCGGTCGAGGTTCACGCCCACGAAGGTATTACCCCGCTCGACTTCCCCGGCAAACCGCCGGGCCTGCTCCTCATCGATGCCCCAGTCGGCGAGGGCGCTCGTCACGCCGCCGGTCACGCCGCCCACGACGGCCCCCGCCGCCGCGCCGCTGAGCGTTGCGCCGAGCGCCCCGGCGGCAATAAACGGCCCCACGCCGGGGATCGCCGCCGCCGCCAATCCGAACAGCGCCCCCGCCCCGGCCCCGATGCCCGCCCCCGCGAGGGTATCGGACGCCGTGTCCCGCGTCTCTCCCTCGGGGTCGGCGTGCTCCGGATGCACCCCCGTATCGCCATAGGGTTGGTACAGCTCCTCCGCGCGGGGAGTCACCACCGAAATCGCCTCGTCCGGCACCCCCTGGCTCCGGAGCCACTCGACGGCGGCCTGGGCGTCATTTACCTCATCAAAGATGGCGGAAACGTTGCCGGTCATGAAAACCTCCTTGCCGTCCCGTGAGCTACTTCTCCAGACATAGGGCTGCGCCGGAAAGCGGGCCGCTACGGGCATTTACTCCTAATTCATAACTCATGAAAAATCCGATCCGTGTATCTTTTACCACGGATCGGACGGCGAAAAACATACAGAAGCACTGCTGCGGGATCCTCGTTGTCGGCATTCATCCCCCTCCGACAGTGCGGGTGAGGGCCTCGCGGGCACTCATGTACTGCTTCATTAAATCTTTTCGGTCGGACTCTTCCTCCAGATGGTCCATGCTGTTCTGGTGGATCATCTCCGCATGGTGGAGAAGGACATCCCGGTCCTCCTCCCGGTAGACATACTGCGCGATGACCGCAATGGACTCCAGCAGCCGGAGGGTTACGGCGAGATGATTCTGGTTGTTTTGGCGAATCTGGTGGAACGCGATGTCCACGAGATCCTTGAAGGTGGTCGTCTGGACGATCACCCGGAGCATCCCCTGGCGGTCGTAGCGGTACGGGGAGGGGATGACCCGACCCGCCAGGTTGCACAGCGACGCCCCGATCCGGTCGATGCACATGATGGCGGTGAACGGGTCGTTCAGGCTGGGCGAGAGCGCCCGGAGCGCCATCTCGACGAGCAGCCGGACCGCGTGCGCGGCATCCTGAACGATGGTGCGCTGGCGCCCGATGTTGAACGCCCCGTTCACATGGACGGCGGTCGCTTGGGTGGCGCGGGAAGTCGGCCAGACCCAGGCCAGCGGGCTGTTCGTGATGATATAGCTGCCGGGATGGCAGTTCAACCGGAGGATGAGGTCCTCTTTCTCGCAGATGCTCATCAGCCGGTCGGTATCGATTGCCATGACGTATCCGGTCCGGGTGGAAGGGATCGGCAGGGCGTTCTCGTAGAAATCATCCGGGAGGTCCGCCTCGCCCCTCCCCACCTGCTCGACCTCTCCTTCACCCAGCTTCGCCGGGAACAGCCGGGCGATGGCGCTGTCCATTTCTCTGCCCACTTCGTCGATAATCGTGGAGACCTGGATCGATTCCGCGACGTGATGGATGAAGTAGATGAGCACCCCCATGCTCACGATGGCCAGAAACATGCCGAACGTGACCGCGACCAACGGCACGAAGAGCGACTCTTCGTGGCCCCGAACCATCCGGAGGATGAGCAGACAGTAGAGGAAGGTGGAGATGAACGTGCCGAGCACCACCTGATTCCCCCGGTCCCGCATGAAGTTGCCGATGAGCCGGGGGCCGAACTGCTGCGAGGTGAGGGAGAGTACGGCGATGGTGATGGAGTAGGTGACGCCCGCCACGGTGATGACCGAGCCGGCAATGGTGGAGAGGACGGCCCGCGCTCCTTCCGGCCCGCCGCCGTAGACCCACCAGATGCCCCGCAGGTGAGCGTCCTTCACCTGATGATCGATGTAGACCATCAGGGTTGTGACCAGAAACGCTCCGGCGGTCATGAGGGTCGGAATAAACCAGAAGCTCCGCCTCAGTGTATCCCAGAATTGGGTGAATTTGATCTTCAAGGGGTTTGAAAGGAAGTCCGTTCGTCAGAAAGATCGTGATTACTATCGCGGTTACTCCTGAAAGGGTATCTCCAAAAGGCGCGGGGGATGAAACCTGCCCATCCCGATCTTCCCAATGCTCCCGGAGCCGTTGCGCCTCACCTCCATGCCGCCGAACCGCCGCTTCCACCGGTAGCAGGGGGCTTCCCCGATATTATGCTCCCGGCAGATGTCGGTGATCGGCTTCTCCCCTTTCTCCGCCTCCTGGAGAATCGAGACGATCTGCTCGTCCGTAAACGGGTCCTTCAAGCCGAATCCTTTCTCCCAAGTGCCGGATTCCAACACATCCGATGGACCAGTTGTTGGGGAGCATGTCAGGCTACGGGCCAGGGCCTTCGATAGATACGCTCGTTGGATAGGGGTGTTGGAGTGGGATAAAATAGATAGGAGTTGCAATGACTCTCTCTCAGTACTTCCAGGCGGAGGGGCTCCCTCTTGTGTCATTCCGACTCCCTTCCCTATCGGTCAGATGATCTGCCACGTCATCCCGACTCTCCTCCATGTCATCCCGAGCGAAGTGAGGGATCTGACCCCGAGGACGATAAATTCTCTTCTATAACGAAAGATTCTCTCCCGTACGGTCAGATCCCTCGCTTCGCTCGGGATGACATGGAGGAGAGTCGGGATGACAGGAGTGTACCTATTGGGAGGACAGGTGTGTACTCATCGAGATGACAGGGACGGTAGCATGTGTGTATACCCTGATTGCTTGAGAAGCCGAACCCGGCTGGCACGACGCTTCATGTAGAGCAAACCGCTTCCACTTCTGAAAAGATGTCTGATTCCTTACCCAACTCTGGTCCATGCAACAAAATGGTCGCGGTGGGCAACGACTTTGTTTTGGCAGGCGAGTCGGATCTGCCCGCCGCGCCGCTGGAGGACCTCGCCCGCCGCCTCTGCGACCGCCGGTTCGGGGTGGGCGGGGACGGCCTGCTCGTCCTCGGGCGCAGCGAGGCGGCGGATTTCCGCATGCGGATGTTCAACCCGGACGGCACGGAGGACCACTGCGGGAACGGGATGCGGTGCGCGGTGGTCGCCTTTGTCGGGGGGATCGAGCCGGGGCAGGAGCGCCGCGTCACCCTGGAGACGCGGGCGGGCGTGAAACGCGCGCAGGTCTTCTGGGAAGGGGATCGGCTCCTCGTGGAGACGGAGATGGGCGAGCCCCGCTTCGCCGCGCGTGACCTGCCCATGCGCCTCGATGCCGAGCGGGTGGTGGACTATCCCATTGAGGTGGAGGGGGAGACGATCCGGGCGACGGTGGTCTCGACCGGCACGACCCACGCCGTCCTCTTCGCCGACCGGGCTGAGGTGGAGCGCCGGTTCGAGCGGGTGAGTCCGGCGCTGGAGGTCCATCCCCTCTTTCCCGAGCGCACGAGCGTCATGTGGGCGACGGTGGAGAGCCCGGAGCGGGTGCGGCTTCGGATCTGGGAACGCGGGGTCGGGGAGACGCTGGGGTGCGGGACGGGCGCGTGCGCCACGATGGTCGCGGCGCGGCTGCATGGTTACGTGGGGAATCGTGCCGTCATCGCTTCCCGGGGCGGCGAATTGCGGGCGCACTGGCCGGGCAGCGGCTCATGCATCCTCACCGGCGAGGCGCAGATCGTTTTCCGGGGCCGATTCCCGCTGTAATTTGCTGTAATTTCAGGAGCCGTTTGGGAGTGGCGGCCACACCCCCCCCCGGCGCCCCGCGCCCCGCCCCCAACACGGCGTGGGGGAGAGAATACGGGGGTTGACGCGTGGGGATACACATAATCGGAACACACAACAAAGGACAAGCGGAGCACGAAAATAGAACACACAAATAAAAAGAGAGGAAAACCCCCCCCACCAAAAAAA
>JAHWJO010000082.1 GCA_019348365.1 Armatimonadota bacterium
AGCGAAGGATCTGCGTTTGGACTATGGCGTACACAAGCGTACACGCAGATCCTTCGCTTCGCTCAGGATGACAGATTCTTCCAAGTCGATGTGTAAGTCCTACACCTCATATAGCTCCTCAAATGGTAAAACTCATTCTCTAAGCTCACTGAAATTCATACGGTAAATCATTTAGAAGTCCACCGTTCAGCCGAGATTGCCTCCACCCGCATGGTTCATGGCCGTGCATCCCTTCCACAGCATGCAACTGGAACCTGTGGAGATCGATTCCAATCCGGGCCGGATGCCCTTCGGAGAGAGAAGCGAATTCTGCCGTCATGCGCCGGTATGCGCCCGGGCAGAGAAGCATGAGGGGAGATCGTACAGGACGTTTCTCTCCCCCGCGATTTATCCGCTGGTGTGTAATCAGGCGAAATCAGGAGTGGTGAATGACCGGTAAAGAACTGAGCGCCGCGTTCGATGGGCTCTCCCGCTACCTCGTGGGCTACGAGGAGCTGATCATGCAGCTCAAGCTCGCCTTCCTCACCCGCAATCACCTGCTCGTCTACGGGCGCACGGGAGCGGGGAAGAGCTACTCCGCGAGGGTGGCCCTCGGAGCCCTGACGGGCGCGCAGGTCTTCCGGACCCAGATGACCTCGTTCACCATTCCCGAACACCTCATCGGCGCGATGGTGCCGGACACGTACCTCCACACCGGCGAGCAGATCTACCACTTGGAGCACGGGCTGGCGGACTGCCAGATCGCCCTCCTCGACGAGTTTACCGACATCTCCGATTCGCTGGCGAAATCGCTGAACACGCTCCTCCACGAGCGCGTCTTCGAGACGAAGGACATGAGCGTCCGCGTGCCGCTCCACACGGCGATCATGACCGCCAACCAGATCCCGTCCACGCGCACATGGGAGCCGGTGCTCGCCCGCATCCTGTTCCGCTACGAGGCCGCGAACGTTCACGGCTACTTCGACCGGTACCGGATGCAGAAGGTATTCGAGGAGACGCAGGGGGTCCCGCCCGTCCTCGCCAGCGTCCCGTTCGAGGAGATCATCGCGCTCTACAAGAAGGTCAAGTCGATGCACGTCCCCGACGGCGTGCATTACGTCCTCTCGTACGTGGTGGAGGAGTACAGCAAAGCCATCGCGGACCGGCCCCGCGCGATCCTCTGTGGGCGGGAGAACACCGCGCTCGTGGACCTGATCCGCGCCGCCGCCGTGCTGGAGGACCGGGAGGTGACCTACTCCCACATCCCCGCCATCAGGTACGCTCTCTGCACCATGGGCGCGAGCGAGGAGGGCGCGCGGGAGCAGCAGATCCTCGACGGGATCCTCCACGACGCGCTTCCGCAGGCCAAGCACATGTCCGCCGAAATGAAGACCTACGACAACCTGGGGCAGGTGGCGCACCAGCTCGCCGACGCGCAGGCGGACGGCAAGACCGACCCCGAGCGGCGCTTCATGCTCCCCTTCGATTACCTCAAGAACGCAAAGTTCGTCTGGCTGACCGAGCTCGAAGCCTACATGGCCGAGATGACGGGCCGCCTGAGCTTCCATTCCGCCCGCGCCCTCGCCGGGGACCTGAAGCGCCACGCGGCACTCCTCACCGCCAGAAGCAAAAAAACATGATCTTCTAATTTTGGATTTTAGATTTTGGATTGCGTGCCAAACCATTCCCTTCTGACCCGGATCGGAAGGGGGCGAGAACCCGCAATCCAGCGGAGCGATGACCGCTCGTAATCCAAAATCCAAAATCCAAAATCCAAAATCCAAAATCCAAAATCCAAAATCCAAAATCCAAAATCGCCATGGTTGCTCGACCGCTGCTGTTTCTGCTCTGGCTTCTCAGCCTGATCCCCAGGGGGATCCGGGCGACGATCCGCGCCGTCCGACAGTTCATGAAAGACGTGGCGGAGCTGTTCGGCGGGTTTGCGGCGCAGCAGCGGAAGAAGCGGCGGCGGTGGTTCTTCCACATCGGGCGGCCCGAAGAGTGGAAGGACCACGACCTTTCACGGGAGGAGGTCGACCGGCTCCTCAAGCGCAGCCGCGAGCTGCTCGATCTCGACGACCTCTCCCGGTTCGGGCGGCGCATCATTCTGCCGGAGACCGATTTCTCCGTCACGCGGGAGCAGGTGTCGGAGATCCTCCGGCGCATCCTTCAGGCGAACCCGCCGTTCCTGTACCTCGGGCGCGAGCTGCCGGACCCGCAGGAGAACGCCGCCGCCCCGCCCCGAATCGAGCGGATCAAAAAGCGCGAGATCGTCCATGTGAACGGCTTGGTGGACCTCCTCATCCCGGAGGACCGCCCGATCCAGACCCGCCATGACCTCCCGCCGGGGGATCAGGCGATGCGGCCCGCCCTGCACATCCACGAGATCCGCCGCGCGGCCCTGCTCGACCGGGTGCTGCCACCGAAGCTCCAGATGGAACGGCTCTCGCACGGGGACCTGATGGTGCTGGAGTACGTGCGGACGACCCCGCACGTCGAGTTCATCCCCCGCAAGCGGCTGGTGGACTACGAGGAGGAGCGCGAAGTCGAGGTGGAGGTGGAGCTGGAGGCGGTGGACCCCGACACCTCCGCGCAGCTCATTTACTTCCTGATCGACACCAGCGCCTCGATGAAGGGGATCAGCGCGACTCTGGCGGCGTCGGTCTTCTGCGCCATCCACCGGGCGAACATGGCGACGAACGCGATCTACTACTTCCGCACTTTCGCCGACCACGTCGAGCCGGGGTGGGACCAGCCGCCCTGGCAGGCCCACACCCTTTCGGACCGGGAGGCGCTGTTCGAGAAGATCTTCACGCTCAACTTCAACGGCACCGCCACCCACACCGGCTGGGCGCTGGAGATCGCGTGCAAGGACATCCGCGCGGCGAAGGAGCGGGACGAGACCCTCTCCCGCGCCCACATCGTTCTCATCACCGACGGGCGCTCGGACATCCTGAACGAGACGGTGCTGGAGGTCCGGAAGACCGGCGCGCCGCTCCACACGATCATGGTGTCGCGGGAGCGCAACAGGGACCTGGAACAGCTCTCGGACAGCTTCACCACGCTGGCGGGGCTGCCGGACCTCGCCGCCGATTCGGAGACGACCGACGGCGAGACAACTGCCGCAGAGGCGCCGGATTCGGAAGAGGGGTCGATCCCTTCCGAAATGGGAAAGTAATGAAGTAGGAAAAAATCAGACAGGATGAGAGACGGAGATCGGCGGGAGGCCGGTTTCCCCGACTGCCCACAAGGATGTCCTCGACGTATGCCGGAACGACAACTGGCCTGACGCCCCCATGACGCCGCGCCTTTCCCGCTGGGAGGTGCAACCCATGCCCCATGACGTTAAAACCCGGTTCATCATCCGGGCCGCGATGACCGAATACATGATCCTGATGATCGGGGCGGTCCTCCTCTACCTGGCCGTGCAGGCCTGGCCCCACGCGACCCTCGCCATCGCGCTCGTCGGCGGATTGGCCCTCGCCATCGCCTGTGTGCTGAACTTCTGCCTCGTCTACCGCACGTCCTCGCTCCCGACTTCCACCCTCTCTGCACAGGATACGCCGCCTCGCGACCGAAGCCTGTGAGGTGTACCAGAGAAAATGAGCAAGATGGGTGAAGAGAGCCCTACAGAAGCAACATCCGACACCAAATCCGTCCAGGAGACGGTCAACGCCGTTGTCGATACGGGGATTTGGTACGCCTTCACGTATACCATCATCGGTGCAGTGGTGATGCCACTGGTAATAATTGTATTAGAGGCTGTGTCGCAGACTTTATTCGGTTGGGAACCCGACTCACAGACGTACGTTGAAAGATTGAGGCATGGTGCGGTCTTCGGACTGATGTTAGGAATGGTCAACTGGATCATAGAGAAGCCATGGATGAAAAGGAAATAACACAATCTGGTTGGCGGGAGTGCGCGAGATAGAAAGGCTAACTTGCATGAGGCAAATCGTTCAGACTATCTATGATGACCCAGGTGAGCGGAGAGTTATCATCTTTCAAAGAAATGATGGCACTTTTGGATTTGATGAAGAGCATTTGAGTAATGAAGACTCAGGTCTTTTTTGGTTTCCTTCTTACGAGGGTTGGCATACAATATGTTTCGCTGATACCTTAGAAACAGTTCTGCGTGAAGTCTACGGAAGGGTACGTTGGTTGTACGATCCTGACGAAGCCGAATGTGGGAAAGGCGATAACACTCAGTGAGTATCTAATCACGAATCCGAATAGGATTTTTGGCTCATGAGACATCAAAGGTGAAACACGGAACGTATTTTCGATTTCCGCATCTGCTGAGTTGTAGGATGAAGCGTCACAAGCGAATAACCGCTAGGTTTGTTAAAGTTACAACATAAACAGATTTCACCTTTGATGTCCCATGAGCCTCGTTGTTATTCGCCTTCGTTCAGGATTATCACCTGAACCGTCTCTCCGGCGGCGACCCCTTCCGACTCTTCGGGAATGACGATGAGCCCGTTTGAAGCGACAAGGCCGAAAAGCTGGTGACTCCCCTGCCCGCTTAAAGGCCGCGCCACAAGCTGACCCTCTTCCCACTCGATCCGTGCCCGCTGGAATTCCCTCCGGCCCGGATAATGCCGAACGTCCGATTTCAGGACACCGGTCGCACAGGGGCGATGGATCCGGGAGCACCCCGCCATCTTCCGCAGGGCCGGGCGGACGAACAGCTCGAAGGTGAGCATTGCGCTGACGGGGTTCCCCGGCAGCCCGAACAGCGGCTTTCCCGAGATGGACCCGAAGGCGAGAGGCTTGCCGGGCTTCACCGCCACCCGCCAGAAATCCATCTGCCCCATGTCCTGGAGCACCTGCTTCATGAAATCGTAATCGCCGACGGAGACGCCTCCCGTCGTGATGACGGCATCCCCGGAATCGGCAGCGGCCCGGAGCGCCGCGCGCACGGCTTCCGGATCGTCCCCCACATGCGCGAGGTGACTCAACTCGCACCCGGCGTCCCGCACCTGCCCGTAGAGCCCGTACCGGTTGCTGTTCCGGATCTGCCCCGGCGCGAGCGGTCCGTCCGTGTCCACCACTTCATCGCCGGTCGTCAGCACCGCGATCCGGGGGCGGCGCGTAACCATGACCTGGCTTCGGCCCGCCGCCGCCAGCATTGCGAGGGCGGCGGCATCGAGGGCTCTCCCGGCGGTCAGCACCGTTTGTCCTGGCGCAACGTCGTCCCCGGCGGGACGGATGTGCTGTCCCGCACTCGCTTCATCGAAGATCAGGACCGTTTCGCCTTCCGTCCGGGTGTCTTCCACCATCACCACCGCATCCGCGCCGGGAGGGAGGGGCGCGCCGGTCATGATCCGGACGGCGGTCCCCGGCGTGACGGTGAAACGGGGGGCCTGCCCGGCGGGGAGATCGCCGAGCACCCGCAGGGAGACGCCGTGCTCCGAGGATGCCCCCGACGTATCCGCCGCGAGGACGGCATATCCGTCCATGGCGGAGTTATCGAAAGGAGGGAGAGGCGCGTCGGCAACGACCTCTTCAGCGAGAGCATGACCGTACGCGTCCAATAGAGGGAGTCGAACGGGATTCAATCCGGGGCATGCGGCGAGGATGGCTTCCTGCGCCTGGTCAACGGTCAGCATAGGGTTTCACCGCATGGATGAGTTGGGGAGAGATGAATGGGTCGCGGGCCTGCGGTACGCGACCCATTCATCCCCTCACGCCCGTCACCCATCTATTCGCACAGAAGTCAGTGGGGTTGCTCGCCACGGAGGAGGGTCAGCGCGTGTTCGAGGATGGGCAGGAGCACCGCCATGCCTTCCCGCACCCCTTTGGGGCTGCCGGGAAGGTTCACCACGAGCGTGCGGCCCATCGTTCCGGCTACCCCTCGCGAGAGCATGGCGAAGGGCGTGTGCTTCAAGCCGTCGGCGCGAAGGGCTTCCGCGATCCCCGGCGCCAGGCGGTCGAGGACGCGGAGGGTCGCTTCGGGGGTCACGTCGCGGGGGGAGAGGCCGGTGCCGCCCGTCGTCAGGATCAGCGCGCAGGAGTCGGCCCACTCCCGAAGCGTTGATGCGATGGCATCCGCCTCATCGGGCACGATGGAGCGATGGAGGATCTGGTATGTCTCCGGCGGCAGCGCCTCGGCGAGCGCCGCACCGCTCAGGTCCTCCCGCTCACCCGAAGCGCAGCGGTCGCTTACGGTTAATAATCCTACGGAAATCTTTGTCATCGGAAGAGGAAAGTGGAAATCGCGAAGACATAAGAGGCGCAAAGGGAACCTGTCGGAATTAACAGGGAGGGACAGGATGAACAGGATCATGCCTTATTGAGATATATCATGTCGATCCTGACCCTCCCTGTTCGATCTTCTTTGTGCCCTTTGTGTCTTCGCGGTTTAGAGCGGTTTACTCGGTTTCACGGTCGCGCTCGGTATCGCGGTTACGATCCCGGAAGCCGCCGAAACCGGGCTTGGGGGTGTAGCCGCCGGGCCGCTGATCGCGGTCGCGGTTGTAACCGCCCTGGTAACCACCGGAGCGCTGGTCGCGGTCGCGGTTGTAGCCGCCGCCCTGATAGCCGCCGGGACGCTGATCTCTGTTGCCCTGGTAGCCTCCGGGGCGTTGATCCCGGTTCCCCTGATAGCCTCCCGGCCGCTGATCTCGGTTGCCCTGATACCCGCCGGTTCCACCGGGCCGTTGATCCCGATTGCCCTGGTAGCCGCCGGTTCCGCCGGGGCGCTGGTCGCGGTCGCGGTTGTAGCCGCCCTGGTACCCGCCAGGCCGCTGGTCGCGATTGCCTTGATAGCCGCCGGGCCGTTGGTCACGGTTCCCCTGGTAGCCGCCGGGCCGTTGGTCTCGATTGCCCTGGTAGCCGCCGGTTCCACCGGGGCGTTGATTGTACCCGCCGCGATTGTAGCCGCCGCCCTGGTACCCGCCGGGGCGTTGATCCCGATTTTGATAGCCCCCACGGTCATAAGGCCGGGGAGCCGGGCGATTCTGATCGTAACCGCCTTCGCGCCGGTACGGCGTCCTCGGACCCGCCGAATCGGGCTGGACCATCGAGCGGGGAATGATCTGCTCTTCCTCTTCCTCGCCGACCAGCTCGTCCAGGTCCGTCGTTTGCGCCGCCACCGGGGCAGCGGGCGTTTCGGCCACGGGAGCGGGCGCGGCAAAATCGCCGGTCACCCCGCCCGTCTTGCTGTTGAGGCGAACGTCGGCGATCAGGATGTCCCGGTCCACGCCCTTGCACATGTCGTAGAGGGTGAGCGCCGCCACCGATGCGGCGGTGAGGGCCTCCATCTCCACGCCGGTCTGCGCGAGCGACGACGCCTCGGCGCGGATCAGCACGCCGCCGGATTTCACCTCGCAGTTGACCTCCACGTTGGTCAGCGGAATGGAATGGCACAGCGGAATCAGGTCCGGCGTGCGCTTGGCGGCCATGATCCCGGCCACTTCCGCCACGGTCAGGGCGTCGCCTTTGGGAAGGTCCTGCCGCTCCAGGAGCTGGAGGGTCCGGGAAGCCATCTTGACGTACCCCGTCGCCACGGCGGTTCGGACCGTCGCCGGCTTGCCGGAAACGTCCACCATGGAGGCGCGGCCGTCCGCGTCGAGGTGGGTCAGGCGGGGCGCCTCTTCCTCTTCGAGATCGTCCTCGATCTCCCCGTCGAGATCCTCATCGAGGAGGACTTCGGCGTCTTCGCCTTCCATGTAATCCTCCTCCATGAAGTCCTCCTCCGACTCTTCATCGTCGAGGGCTTCCACGTCGTCGAGAACATCGAGGTCTTCGTCCTCGCTCCGATCCTCCTCTCCCAGATCGTCCGTCACGTCGTACTCCTCGCCTTCCGTATCAGTGTCCGGAGCGTCCTTCTCGTCCCGCTCCTCCCCGGATTCGGTGGTAGCGGTGGGTTGTTCGGTGGCCTCTGTATGTTCAGCCGCTGCGGTAGCGGTGGGCTGCGTCTCTTCTTCCGCTTCGACATCTTTCTTTCGCCGAGACGAGCGTCGTTTCGGTTTGGTTTCTTCGGGTGTGTCCACTTATCCCCCTATCTGAGCCATGGTACGGGCTCCGGAGCGCACGGATTGTTCCACTCCGGAGTACGGTTTCATTTGCGCCGCCTTTTGCGCGGCCTGTCGGATCTGTTGCCGGACCTCCTCCGGGTCTTGCCCTGAGCGGAGGATCGATTTGACGTTGACTTCTGCCGCATCACACAAACAGGGACGCAGCGTGCCGTTGGCGGTGAGCCGGAGCCGGTCACACGTCCCGCAGAAGTGTTTCGACATGGGCGTAATGAAGCCCAGCGTGCCTATCCCTCCGGGGAGTCGAAAGACTTTGGCGGTTTCGGACTCCGGCACCGGGACCGGTTCCGGCTCGCCGTAGGCCGCACGGATCTGCGCCATCATCTCCTCCATCGACATGAAGCCGTGCGGCCACAGCGTTCGGGCCTGGCCGATCGGCATGAGCTCGATGAAGCGCATTTGCCAGGGCCGCCGCAGCGTCTCCCCGGCCAGTGGAACCACGTCCGCGTCGTTCACGCCTTTCACGACGACGGCGTTGACTTTGAGCGGGGTGAACCCCGCCGTTTCCGCCGCTTCGATCCCCTCCATGACGGTCGTAAACGCATGGCGTCGGGTCATCTCATAGAATCGCTGGGGATCGAGCGTATCCAGGCTCACGTTGATCCGGTGGAGCCCGGACTTCTTCAACTCCTCGATGTGCCGCCCGAGGAGAAATGCATTGGTGGTCATCGTCACTTCCCGGATGCCGGGGGTCTCGACGATGCGCCGGATGAGCGCCGGCACGCCTTTTCGCAGCAGCGGCTCTCCCCCGGTGATCCGCACTTTTTCGATCCCGACCGGCGCGAGCGCCTCGACGACGGTCAGGATCTCTTCATCGGTGAGCGTGACTTTGTGAGGGGCGTACTGCCCCAGATCCCCCTCGGGCAGGCAGTACCGGCAGCGGAGATTGCACGCTTCCGTCACCGATACCCGCAGGTACTTCATGCTTCGCCGGGATGCATCGATCAGTGGAAACAGTGGGGGGGTATCGTTCCGGCGGTCAGGCGTTTCCGAGGAGATCATCATGATTCGGGTCGTTCAAAAGAAGCGAGACGGTTTCCAGGTCTTCCGGGGTATTCAGGTTGGTGAAAGCCGTATCGCGGATGCCCCAGGCGCTCCATTCCGCTTCCGGTACAGTGTGAACGCGGAGGGGGCTCTCTTTCAAGAGGTCTCTCATCTTCAGGCGGTTCCCCCGCACCCGCCGCCGGGCTTCCGGCTGCACCGCCTCCGTTCGATAGAGCGCCTGAAGGGGCTGAAGCCGCCCCGCCCGTTCCGGCACAATGACGTCCGAATTATCGGTGTACCGCCACATCGAGCGGACCAGGCGGGGAGAGACGAGCGGCGCATCACAGCTCACCGCCAGTGTCCATGAATGCTCCGCGCTGGATAGGCCGGTCATAAGCCCGTACAACGGCCCCTTATCCTCTTCAACATCAAAGGCGGTCCTCACCCCCTCGCCGGAAAGGATCCGGGCGAGGTCCGCCGCGCCATGGGGGGGAGGCGGGGCCTCTCCCGTATCCAGCGACCTCCCCAGCGCGGGGGAGAGGACGACGATGAATTCGCTGCACACCGGCCGCAGCCGCTCGATGACGATCTCCAGTATCGGGCGATCCCCCAGCCGCAGGTAGAGTTTCGGCATCCCCATCCGCCGCCCTTCCCCTCCGGCGAGGATGACGCAGGACAGTGGGGCAACGGAGGGAAAGGCATCGGACGACATGACGGGTTGATATTCTCTCGTTTTATACTGGATTGTGCTTCACGCCTTACGCGTAAGTGACGAACTCGTTGCGGTTGTTGACCAGGGCCAGCTTGGGAGTGACCGGCTCGTCGGTGAGGACGAACGCGGCGATGATGACGATGTCGCCCCGCTGGCATTTCCGGGCGGCGGAGCCGTTGATGCAGATCACCCCCGAGCGGGCGGGGCCGGGGATGGCGTACGTTTCGAACCGCTCTCCGTTGGTGACGTTCCAGATCTGAACCAGCTCGCCGTTCAGCAGGCCGACCCGCTCCATCAGGTCTTCATCGATGGTGCAGCTGCCCACATAATCGAGGTTCGTTTCCGTCACCGTCGCACGATGGATCTTACTTTTAAGAAGCGTAACCAGGCGCATAGGAGGGATCAATTCAGGGGCGGTGGACCATCGGTTTCCACTCACATTCTAAGCCATTCAGGAGATTATAGCAGAAGCGGGAGGTGATCACCCGGCGAATAAATTCGCGGGCAACAACGGCGCAAAGTCGGCCTGCGTCGACTTCAGGCCCATCCTCATCTATAAGCCGGTCGTGAAGTCCCCGTAGGGGGGCTTCATGCCCTTGTTGCCGCGAATTCATTCGCCGGGCACTCTACGGATCACCCGGCGTTCGCGGCCATCATCTCGGCGAGGCGGAGGAGAGTCCGAACGCCCACGCCCGTCGCGCCCTTGACCCGGTACTTCGTGTCGGCGCTGGACCATGCGGTGCCCGCAATGTCCAGGTGCGTCCACTCGATCCCTTCCTGGATGAACTCCTGAAGCAGCAGCGCGCCCGTCTGTGCCCCGGCGGGACGGCCCCCGGAGTTCTCCACGTCGGCGATGTCGCTCTTAATCTGCTCCTTGTACTCGTCGAATAGGGGGAGCTGCCACATCTTCTCCCCGGCCTCTTTTGCGGAGGCGAGCACCCGGTCCACCCACGCCTGCGAGTTCCCCATCACGCCGGTACAGACGGTCCCCAGCGCAATGACGCACGCGCCGGTGAGCGTGGCGAGGTCCACCAGGTGAGTCGCGCCGGACTGCTGAGCGTAGGCGAGGCCGTCGGAGAGGATGACCCGGCCTTCCGCATCCGTGTTCAGGATCTCGATGGTCTTGCCGTTCAGGGTGCGGACCACGTCGCCGGGCTTGTAGGCGTCCGGGCCGGTCATGTTCTCGCTGGAGGGACAGACCGCCACGATGTTGATCTCCGGCTTCAGCGTCCCGATGACGTGCATCGCGCCGAGGACTGCCGCCGCGCCGGACATGTCCTGCTTCATGTCTACCATACTGTCAGCGGGCTTAAGGCAGAGTCCGCCGCTGTCGAACGTGAGGCCCTTGCCCACCAGTCCGAGCACCGGCTTGCCGGGGAAGTCGCCGTAGCGGAGCCGGATCATCCGGGGTTCTTCCGCGCTGCCCCGCGAGACCGCGAGGAGGGCGTGCGCGCCGAGTTCTTCCAGCGCCGCCTTATCGAGGATCGTTGTTTCAAAGCCGAACCGCTCGCCGAGGGCGCGGGCTCGCTCGCCGAGGATCGTCGGGGTCATGTCGGCGGGGGGCTGGTACACCAGCTCCCGCGCGAGGTTCACGCCTTCGCCGAGGGCCTGCCCCGCCTGAGCCGCCCGGTTCCAGCCGTCATTCTGATCCGCTCCGGCGAGGACGATCCGCTCCAGTTTGTCTTCTTTCTTCTCGCCGGTCTTGTAGAGGTCGCCGCGCCCGAGCGCCACAACCGCGCCGGACATCCCTGCGCGCAGGGTCTCTTCGGGGGAGAGGGAGCCGGATGGAAGTGCCGTGGAGCCGAAGACGAGGGTCGCCCAGCCTTTGCCGTTCGCCGTGCGCGCCGCCTGCCCGAACAGGTGACTCGTGCGCTCCGCGTTGAGATCGCCGCGCTTCCCGGCCCCCAGCATCATCAAACGGCGGGTGGGGAGGCGGTTCGCGGTGTGCATGAGCGTCGATTCGTGGAGCTTGCCCTTCATCTCGCCGCTGGAGACGAGTTCCGAGAGCGCGCCGTTCAGGCGCTCGTCCAGCGCGGAGAGGGCGAGGGGGAGGTCCGTCTCCCCCTCGAAAACGAACTGAACGAGGGCGTCTCCCTCCAGGGAATCGGGATCTCCGGGGCGGGTTTCAATGGTGAACAAATGCGGCTCCTCCGGCCATGGGAGTCATGTTTCAACTGAGCTTCAAGCGAGTACGCTGGGGTCAGGCGTGGGGGAGCGCGCAGGCCCTCGCTGGATTCCTGACGTTAGAGCATAGCAACGCGCTCGCGCCGGAGTCAAGGAACGGGGATCGCC
>JAHWJO010000505.1 GCA_019348365.1 Armatimonadota bacterium
CCTCATACTTACCCAGAGTCCGGCTTCAACCAAGCCATGCCGCTAATCAATTACAAATGTTTTCATTGTTTTTTAAAAGTTGGCTCTATCGCCCCCCCCTGGTACGCTACACTTCGCATTATCCGTATCAATATACCCCCAATCAACTGGGATTTTTAATCCAATGCCTGGACCGAACATCCCATCTTCCCGGTCCGGTCCTTGAGGTCGGATGCTTCAGGGGCGCCACCACCGTCTGGCTCAACCGGCATATGGATGAAAAAGGATATAAGAATTCCTATATCGCTCTAGACACCTTTTCAGGATTTACATCCCATGATCTTCGGCACGAGATCGACCACCGGGGAAAACCCGAGGAACTCAAGAAATCGTTCTCACATAATCATCAATCCTGGTTCAATGAAGTCATGCGTGAGAACAACTGCAGTCGTGTTCAATCCGTTCGCACGGATGCTTCGACCTTCGATTATCCGGAAGATATCAGCTTTGCTTTGATAGACATGGACCTTTACCTGCCTGTACAGAACGTACTGTCACTAATTTACGAACGCCTCTCCTACGAAGGGATCATTATCGTGGATGATTGTCAATCCCATCCCATGTTTGACGGGGCGCTCCAAGCCTATCAGGAGTTTGTCACAGAAAGAGGATTGAAATCCGATATCTCCCATGGAAAGTTGGGAGTCATTGAAAAGCCTTGTGGCTTCTGTTCTCTCTTGGATGAACATCCCCAGCAGGTTTACCCGCAGTGACGGTATGACGATTGGTTCATGAAAAAACCTCACGCACATCGAGAGAGAAGAGAAGGGGTTCTCCCGGCCACACAGTTCCTAATTCAGTTCCCTCACCCGGATGTTTCGGAACTCGATCGGGTCGCTATGATTTTGCAGGCCGATGAACCCCCGCTTGCGGCGGTCCTTCAATAGCGGGAAGCCCGGTTCGTTCCGGTGCTGCTCGGCGATGGCGGCGTTGAGGGCGGGATCGCCGGTGCGAACGTCCTGTACGAGTTCGCCGTTCAGCTTCACGCGGATGTGGTCCCCTTTTGCGGTGATCTCGAAGGCGTTCCACTCTCCGGCGGGCCGCGCGGCGTTCTTCGTCGGAGCGACCATGTCGTAAAGCGAGGCCGTGGAGTTCTTGTTCGGCTTCTTTCCCGCGTCGTCGAGGATCTGGATCTCCATCCCGGTGCGGGAGGTGCGTCCCTGCGTCCCGGCCCGGACGAACACGCCGCTGTTGCCGCGCCGGCTGTTCCGAAATTCCAGGCGGAGTACGAAATCGCCGTACTCCTTGTCGGAGCGCAGCCAACCACCGCCCCTCCCCGGCCCCACGATTGTGCCGTCGCGGACGGCCCAGCCTTTCGTGCCGACCTCGTGCCAGCCGTTGAGGGTCTGCCCGTCGAAGAGCGGCGTGAACCCCTTTTCCCCGGTGGCGCCCATCGCATTCAAGGCCCCGTACAGAGGAACCGCCAGCAGCAGGGCGACCAGCTCGCGCCGCCCGATCCGCTTCCCGTACCCGTACATCATCCTATGCTCCTTTCCGTCTCTCTCTACTTTACTCCAACACGACCCGACCGGGGAAGGGGTTGACGGTGCGAAAACCGAATCCGGAACTATCTGACCGGGAGGAGGGAATCATGGAGAAGAAGTACAATCGGCGGGACGCGCTGGCGGCGGGTGCGATGTTCGTGGGCGGCATCGCAGGAAGCTGGGCGGCCTCTCCGGCTCACAGCCGGGAAAAAGACCGCCCGAAGCAATCGGGACAGGCGAAGCAGGGACAGGAAACACCGGGAAAGGAGGGGCGCACGAAGATGAAGCTGGGACTTGTCTCCTACAACGTGGCGAAAGACTGGGACTTGCCGACGGTGCTGAAGAACTGCGCGGCGGCGGGGGTGGAGGGGTTCGAGGCGCGGACGACCCACGCGCATGGGATCGAGCCGAGCCTGAGCACCGAGCGGCGGAAGGAGATCCGGCGGCAGTTCGCGGATGCGGGGGTGACTCTCTGGGGATTGGGGACGACCTGCGAATTCCACTCCCCCGACCCGGACGTGGTGAAGCGGAACATCGAGACGTGCAAGGAGTTCGTGCGGTTGGCCCAGGACCTCGGGGTGAAGGGCGTGAAGGTGCGCCCCAACGGATTGCGTAAGGACGTGCCCCCGGAAACCACGCTGAAGCAGATCGCGGACGCGCTGCGACCCTGCGGCGACTACGGACGAGAGCGCGGTGTCGAGATCTGGGTGGAGGTCCACGGGGCGGAGACCCAGAAGCCCGCGAACATGCACCGAATCTTCGAGCTGACCGATCACCCGAACGTGGGGGCGTGCTGGAACTCCAACCGCACCGACATCGAGGACGGCGGCATTGGCAAAGCGTTCGATCTCCTGCGGCCCTGGATCCTCTCCGTGCACATCAACGACCTCTGGGGGGATTACCCGTACCGGGATCTGTTCCGTCGGCTGAACGCGAGCGGCTACGACCGCTACACCCTCTGCGAGGTCGGCGCGCCCATCGCCCCGGACTCCGGCGCGACCTTCCTGAAATGCTACGGGGGCCTCTGGGAAGCCCTCCAACGATAGCGATAAGGAAAACCATCATGAGAACCCCTTGACCCCTTTTTAATGAGGAATCCAGGAAACCAGGAAGAGATTGAAGATAGACGATGGGGGATAGAAGATAGCAACCCCCTGCGATTCATCATCAGGGGTTTTCCTGGATTCCTCTCTTCCTGCTTTCCTCATAAATAGGGGTTCAGGGGGTCCTCATCTCAATCTTTTCACGATTATCCTGATGAATGCTGATGATTTTGAATCGGTGTTGCGCGGTTGGGAGTATTTCCATTCCCTCCGGCTGGTGCCGGAAACCTGGACGGTGATCCGGGTGGACGGGCGCGGGTTCACGCGGTTCACCGCCGAACGGTTCGACAAGCCGTTCGATCCCCGGTTCCGGGACCTGATGGTGACGACGGCGAAAGCACTGCTGGAGGAGTTCGGGGGCCTGTACGCGTACACGGAGAGCGACGAGATCTCGGTGCTCTTCCCGCCGAAGTGGAACGCCTTCAGCCGGGAGCTGGAAAAGATCGTGTCCATCACCGCCGGTCTCGCCAGCGCGACCTTCACCCACGCCGCCGGGGAGCCCACCCACTTCGACAGCCGGGTCTGGGTGGGAGTGAACGAGGACCGCGTCGTGGATTACTTCCGCTGGCGGCAGGTGGATGCCGCCCGGTGCGCCCTCAACGGGTGGTGCTACTGGACGCTTCGTAAAGAGAACTCCGGCGTTCGGGAAGCGACGGAGATCCTGGAAGGCATGCCGGTCGGGGAGAAGAACGAGCTGCTCTTCCGGCATGGTATTAACTTCAACGACCTCCCCGTCTGGCAGCGACGGGGCATTGGGCTGTACGGGGAGATGTATGAAAAAGTCGGGTACAACCCGAAGACCGGCGAGGCGGTCCCGGCCACCCGTCGGCGGGTGAAAGTGGACGATACTCTGCCGATGAAGGACGAGTATGACGTTTTCCTCCGGGGACTCCTTCGCCGGAGTCCGGAACCGTCCCCACGCGAAGAACCGGGGTGATAGGCCACCATCCAGTGAAGGCCATGGCAGCAGCCTGGCTTCACGGAATGGGGATGAGGGTGTAGTGCACCCCAATTCTTGGACACGGCGTAACTGAATGCTAACATGGTCCAA
>JAHWJO010000083.1 GCA_019348365.1 Armatimonadota bacterium
CTCGTACGCCATCGAGCGCTCCTGCCGGATGAAGGCGGACGTGGTCGCACAGGACGAGTTCGACCGGACGGGGCTGCGGGCATCGCTCAACCTGGGGCACACGGTCGGGCACGCCGTCGAGTCGCTCGGGGGATACCGCCTCTACCGGCACGGCGAGGCCGTCGCCATCGGGATGGTCGCCGCCACGCTCCTCAGCGAGCGGCTGGGAGTGGCGGAGGAACCGATCTCGGGGAGAACCGTCCAAATTCTGGAGGCGGTCGGGCTGCCCACGAAGCCGAAGCGGCCCCTGGACCCCGACGCGCTGCTCGCCGCGATGCTCAGGGACAAGAAGACGACGGAAGGGACCCTGAATTTCGTGCTCCCGCGCCGGATCGGGGAGGTGGTGAACCGCCCCGTCCCCGCTGAGGTCGTGCTCGACGTGGTCGCGTCGCAAGGAGTGAGCGGGACGCGCCTCGAACGAAAAGGATGAATCCGCCGATCATGTAAGTGGAAACCCCCATGGATGCGGGAGGATCGTGAGAAGGGCTGAAGTGTAGTGTGAATGCGGGAGGGAGCCGGCGAATGAATTCGCGCCTGGAGGAGCACGAAGTCCGCCTTCGCGGACTCTCCTGTAGGCTCTTCTGATCGGCTGAATCCATGCCCTTCTGTGAAGGTTGGGCTGGGGGTAGAGTCGCCGGAGGGCGACTTCGTGCTCCTCCAGGCGCGGTTTTAACCGCCGGGAACTCACACCCAACGTTGACGAGTTCTTTCGCCAGGATTTCGGGTCGTATCGAGAAGGGTGTGGGGGATTTTCCACCGCCCGGCTAAGAACGGCCAGAGCCGCTCATCCTCATAAGGAATGCCCATTTGCGATATTATATCCCTGCGTATTTCAAACGGATCGATCCCGCTGGGGATGAGAGCATCCTACGATGATATTTGTTCTGATCTGGCTGGCGGCCATGCTTCTGGGGTATGCCGCTTCCCTCTTCTCCGCGAGCGGAATGGCCCCCGGCCTGTCCGCCGATCTTCTGCTGCCTGTCTACGGGGGAATGATCGTGTGGGTGGCCCTGAACCTGTTGAGGCCCGCGAAGGTGGAGCCGGGGAGCCGAAGCGCCGCGCAGGAAGGAGTGTCGGATGCCCGATAGCGGAGTGGCCGCCATAGGAGAGATCGTCAACGCCCGCTACGAGGTGCTGGAGCGCCTGGGCGAAGGCACCTACTTTCAGGTGTTCAAGGCCCGCGACCGCGTACAGAACCGGATGGTGGCGCTGAAGCTCCTGCGCCGCCACTGGGCCGAGCAGCCGGGCATGGCGGAGCGGCTGGAGACGGAGGGGAACGGGGTCATCGAGCTCGTCCACCCCAATATCGCGCGGATCTACGAGTCGGGCCGCACCGATACGTCGGCCTTCCTCGCCACGGAATACGTCAAGGGCATGACGCTCAAGGAACGCCTGAAGCGGACCGGCCCCGTTCCCCTCGCCGTGGCGGTGGACATCGCCATCGCACTTGCGGAAGCGCTGGAGTTCGCCCATTCGCGGGGCATCATCCACGGCGACCTCCGCTCGCACAACGTTCTGATCACGGCGGAGGGACAGGTCAAGGTCACTGATTTCGGGGTCAGCAGCATGGTTCACCCTTCCGGAGAGGACTATTCGCCGCCGCTGCGCTCCGTCCACTACATGGCTCCGGAAGTCGCCGAGGGGCTGCCCGCCACCCCCTCCTCCGACATCTACGCGGTCGGCGTGATGCTCTACGAGATGCTGACCGGCGCGCTCCCGTTCGAGGGGGATACGGCGCTTTCCGTGGCCCTGAAGCTCTCGAAGGAGCCGCCGCCCGTTCCCAGCCGCCTGAACGCGGGCATCCCCGCCGCCCTCGACGGCCTCATCCTCCGCTGCCTCCAGAAAGACCCCTCCCGCCGCTACCGCTCCATGGGGGCGCTGCTGAAGGACCTCCGCACGGCGCAGGAAGCGCTGCGCTTCGGGCGGCCCCTGAAGCTCTCCGGCGCGGTGGCCGGGCCGGTCGAAGAGATCGAAGAGGAGGAGATCGACGACGTCCCGCCCATCGCGAGCGCGATCTCGACTCTCAACCGGGTCGTCTTCGTCATCTTCGTCCTGGGCCTGTTGACGGTGGGCCTCTTCGCGTGGATGTTCCTCTTCAAGAGCAACCCGGACGTGCGGGTCCCCCAACTCGTCGGGCTGAGCCGGGCGGAAGCGTTGAAGAAGATCGAGGGCATGGGTCTCGTTCAGCACCTCGTGGAGGAGTGGAAGGAGGACACCCCCCCCGGGCAGGTCTATAAGCAATTCCCGAACCCCGGCACGGCGGTCAAATCCGGGGCCGACCTCACGCTCTGGATCAGTAAGGGCGAGGAGAAGGTGCGCGTCCCCGACGTGACGCAGATGCGGTCTCAGAAGGCGGTGGACACGCTCACGGAGCTCGGCCTGAAAGTGGGCGACGTGAAGGGGGAACACAGCGAGACGATGTCCGAAGGCCGAATTCTCTCCCAGGATCCCCCGGCGGGGGAGATGGTCGCCCCCGGCGCGAAGATCAATCTCGTGAAGAGCCTGGGGCCGGAGCCGGTCGTCGTCGAGCCGCCCCCGCCGCCCGTGATGGAGCCGACCCCGCCCGTTACGGCGGAACCGACACCGGAACCGACCCCTCCCACGCCGGAGCCGGGCGCCACAGCGGGGCCGACCCGCCGCTTCGAGGTGCAGGTGGACGTGCCGCCGGGGAACGAGACGCAGCAGATCCAGATCGAGGTGACCGACGACACGGGCTCGTTCATCCAGTACGCGGGCTCGCATAAGCCCGGCGATTCGTTCCGGCGGATCGTCACCGGGAGCGGCGACCGCGTGATCGTGCGGGTCTTCAGCGACGGCCAGGTGTTGAGCGAGCAGGTGATGCAGCGCGGAGGGACCCCCTGATGGCTTCAGAGATCGAGATCTCCCCCTCCCTCCTCGCGGCGGACTTCTCCCGGCTGGGGGAGGACGTGAAGGCGGTGGAGGAGGCCGGGGCGGATTCCCTCCACCTCGACCTGATGGACGGGCGGTACGTCCCGAACCTCTCGTTCGGGCCGCCGGTGGTGGAGGCGGTGCGGAAGCACACCGCCCTTCCCTTCGACGCGCATCTGATGACCGAGGAGCCGGAGAGCTACATCGAGGCGCTGGCCCCCCACTGCCGCACCATGTGGGTGCATCCCGAAGCCTGCAAGCACGTCCACCGGGTGTTGCAGGCGATCCGGGGCGCGGGGATGCGGTCGGGGGTGGCGCTAAATCCCGGCACGCCGCCGGACGCGCTGCTCTACCTCGGCACGGTCCTCGATTCGGTACTGATCATGAGCGTGAATCCCGGATTCGGGGGGCAGGAGTTCCTGCCGGAAGTGCTGCCGAAGATCACGCAGGTCGCGGAGCTGGCGACGCTGTTCGATCATCCGGTGGAGATCGCGGTAGACGGCGGCGTAACGGCGGAGACGGCCCCTCGCGTGGTGGAGGCCGGGGCAACGACGCTCATCGCGGGCTCGGCGGTGTTCAAGAACCCGGACGGCCTGAAAGCGGCGGTGGAGGAGCTGCGGGGAGCGGCCCGCATGGCCGGCGCGAGATGGGCGTAGGTCTTAAATAACTTTTTCTGACACTGTTTGGCTAAGAATAGGGAAATTACAATGAAATATACCCAAGATGAAGTTGTTCTCTGTACCTATGCGGCACTACATAATCATGAGGAATTTGATATTAATGCCATTCAGACCTTAACAGGTCGAAGTGCGGATTCTATCAAGATGAAGATCCAAAATATAGCAGCAATGTTGGATGAGGAAGGGATTCCTCGTAACCCTCACATATCATCCCTCTCCGGCAAGCCGGCTGGTGAGGGTGGAAGACGTACTAATTGGGAAATCGTAAAGCCACTAACGCAAAAACAAAGCAGGGGATAAGACAACAGTGCTTGGAGATACTCGCTTCTCATGAAGCTTCGCAATAAAGTATCGAGGGTACTTAAAAGCAAATCACCATTGGATAAAACGTTGGAAAGTGACGAAATCATAAAGCTCATGGATGGATAATGAACCCCAGAGTCTATATTGAAACGACGATCGTCAGCTATCTGACGGCCCGGCCCAGCCGCGACCTTGTCACCGCCGCGCATCAGCAGATCACCCATGAGTGGTGGCAAGACCGAAGTCCCTGCTATGATCTTTATGTGTCCCCGGTGGTGATCACCGAGGCGGGCAAGGGGGATGCGGCGGCGGCCTCCCGTCGGTTGCAGCTTCTCCAATCCCTGAACGTTCTGGCGCTGACCGATGAGGCGTACGCTCTATCGCAGGACCTTATCGCTCGCGTTCCCCTCCCTCCGAGAGCCGAAATCGATGCCGCGCATATCGCCCTTGCAGCCGTGCATGGCATGCATTTCCTCCTCACGTGGAATTGCGCTCACATCGCCAACGCTACGTTGAGGACGGTGATCGAAACGATTTGCCGGGAACGAGGGTATGAACCTCCGATCATTTGTACACCCGAAGAATTGAAGGAGGGATAGAGTGGGAAAGGATCCTATTGTAGATGAAGTTCGCGCGATCCGAGAGGCTTACGCACAGGAGTTCCACTTCGATTTTCAGGCCATCTGGCAGGATTTAAAAGAAAAAGAAAAAAAGATGGGTCGAAAAACCGTAACGCTCCCGCACCGAAAAGCGCGGGAAATTCTCTCCACCAAAGGTTGAGATACGCTTTTCATTTGAGTGGGGCCGTAACGAATTCCTCATGTATCTCGTCCTCAGCATCGTCTTAATCCTCATCGGGGCGTGGCTGGTCTGGGTGCCGTGGCGGGAGTACCGCCATGCCCAGGCAACGGGCGCGCACCGCCTCCCGTTCTCCCGGATGCTGCTGCGGATGGTCGTGGCGGGGTGCGTCATGGGGATCGGCGTGATGGTGTACCTCGGCACCCGGCCCCGCTTCTCCGCCCTGGCCCAGCTCTCCATGCTGCTATTCGCGGTCGTGCTGGCGCTGATTATGCTCGCCGCCGGGTACACCGATTACCTTCTCACGAAGCGCGATTACCTGCTGGGTCACCGGGAGGTGCTTCAGGATCTCGTCCGCCGCGAGAGCCCGGAGGAACCGGCTCCCCCCTCCTCCAACGGCCGCGACCCCTCCTCTTGAACGCCTCCCCGGACGATCTGATTTGGATGCGGCGCGCCCTCTCTCAGGCGCGGAAGGCTCTGGGGCGCACGAGCCCCAACCCCGCCGTCGGCGCGGCGGTCGTGCGGGACGGAATCCTGATCGGCGAGGGGCACACCCGGCCGACGGGCGGCCCCCACGCCGAGATCATGGCGCTCCGCCGGGCCGGGGAGGCGGCGCGGGGCGCGACCCTCTACGTCACCCTCGAACCCTGCTCCCACTTCGGGCGAACGCCCCCCTGCGCCGATGCCGTCCTCGCCGCCGGACTCCGCCGCGTCGTCGTCGCCATGCCCGACCCGAACCCTCTCGTCGGGGGGAACGGTATCCGTCGGCTGCGCGAGTCCGGCATCGTCGTGGACGTGGGACTCTTCGCGGAGGAATCAGCGCGGGTGAACGAGGCGTGGCTGACCTTCATCCGGCAGGGCCGTCCCTTCACCCTCCTCAAGGCCGCCATGTCTCTCGACGGGAAGATCGCCACCCGCACCGGCGACTCGAAGTGGATCAGCTCTACGGTCTCGCGGGCGTACGTCCACCGGCTGCGGCGGCGGATGGATGCGGTGATGGTGGGGATCGGCACGGCACTGGCGGACGACCCGCAGCTCACCCCGCGCCCGCCGGGACGCGTCCGGCCCGGATACCCAACTCGGATCGTGGTGGACTCTCACGCGCGGCTCCCCCTCACTTCCCGCCTGTTCGAGGATCTGCCCCGGTTCCCGCTCCTCGTCGCGGTGGGGGATGCCCCAAAAGAACGGGTGGAGGCGCTGGAAGGCCGGGGGGCGCAGGTCATCGCGGCTCCCGGCGAGTCGGGCCGGGTCCACCTCCCCACGCTGTACCGCGAGTTGACGGCGCGTCAGATCACGAGCGTCCTGCTGGAGGGCGGCGGGGGGCTCGCGGCGGCGGCCCTGGAAGCCGGACTGGTGGACAAAGTGACGTATTTCATCGCGCCCCGGCTCCTCGGCGGGCGGGAGGCCCTCTCCCCCCTGGGAGGCGAAGGCGCGGAAACGGTGCTTCAGGGCGTGCCGCTGCACGGGATGACCGTCCACCGGAGCGGGCCGGACCTCCGGGTGGAGGGCTACGTTCATCCGATCCAAGCGCCGACTCTGGAAGAGTAGGGATGAAAGGCGGTATACGGTCTTCCCTGACTCCTGGCCGGGCGATGAAAAGCCGCCGGGCCATGTACGGGGACCTGAACGCTGGACAGCCGGATCAGAACGGATCGAGCGGCAGCTCCACCGACGGGGTGTCTTTCCTTTTCTCAGCAGAGGACGGTCTGGGAGGCTTTACCGGCTCCGTTCGTTCGTCCGGGACCAGCATGGCGACCGCCTGCGCGGCCATCGCTTCCTCCCGGCCCACCGCCCCGACCCGCTCGTTCGTCGTCGCCTTGATTCCCACGCACGACTCCGGGAGGCCCAGGTCTCCCGCGATCCCCGTGCGCATCGCCGCAAGGTGCGGGGCGATCTTCGGGCGTTCAGCGATGAGGGTGAGGTCCACGTTGGAGGGCCGCCACCCGGCTTCGTTAAGCCGCCGCGCCACCTCCCGGAGCATCGCCCGGCTCGATGCGCCCCGCCAGCGCTCGTCGGTGTTCGGGAACAGGTGTCCGATGTCGGGCAGCCCCGCCGCGCCGAGCAGCGCGTCCATCAGGGCGTGCAGGAGCACGTCCGCATCCGAATGCCCCTCCAACCCCACGGAATGGGGGATCTCCACCCCTCCCAGCACCAGTTTTCGCCCCTCCGCGAGGCGGTGGATATCGTAACCGAAACCGATACGAGCGTTGGGCGTTGGGCGCTGGGTGTTGGGCGATGGGTGTTGAGCATCGCGCTCCCCTCCAACGCCCAACGCCCGATGCTCAACGCTCAACAGCGCTTCCGCCACGATCAGGTCTTCCGGGGTCGTGAGCTTGAGGTTACGGCGGTCGCCCGGCACGACGAGGACGGGGTGGCCCAGCCGCTCCACGAGTGCGGCGTCGTCGGTGGCGTCGATCCCCGCTTCGGCGGCGCGGGCGTGGGCTTCGCGGAGGAGGGAGACGCGGAAGGTCTGTGGGGTCTGGGCGGCGAACAGTTCGGAGCGGGGGAGGGTCTCGATAATGCGCCCTTCGGCGTCGATCCGCTTCACGGTATCGACCATGGGAATTCCGGCGAGGCCCGCGCCGTGCTCCCGTGCTGCGTGGATCGTACGGGAGATGACTTCCGGAGAGACGAGGGGACGGGCCGCATCGTGGACGGCGACGATCTCGACCGAATCGGGCAGGGCGGCCAGTCCCCTCGCCACCGATTCCTGGCGGGATGCGCCGCCTTCAGCGAGAAGGAGCGGTTTCTTCAATCCGGCCGCCGCCGCCACTTGACGGTAGGCGGCATGATCCGCCGGGCTGCCCACCAGCACGATGCCGTCCACCTCCGCGCACCGCTCGAAGGCGAGGAGGGTGTGGGCCAGGACCGGCTTCCCGCCCAGCGGAATCAACAGCTTGTGGGGCAGGCTTTCCGGCTCGGAGGGGGCAAGGGAGTCCCCTGTAAGGGATTCCCTGGAGCTTCCGCCTCTAAACCTTTCGCCGCGACCGGCTGCCGGAAGCAGCGCGTACGTCTCGCCCATTGACGGATTCCTCTCCCTGCGTTGCCGGGCCGGCCCCGTTCCCTTTCATGTCGGCGAAGATCATCTTCCCGGCGACCGTCTGCAGCACGCTCGTCACCGACACGGACACCGTCTGGCCGATGTGCCGCTTGCCACCCTCCACCACGACCATCGTCCCGTCATCGAGATAGGCGACCCCCTGATTGTACTCCTTCCCCTCCTTGACAAGGGTGACGTGGAGGTCTTCGCTGGGGAGCACCACGGGCCGCATGGCGTTGGCAAGCTCGTTGATGTTGAGCACCTGAACGTCCTGAAGCTCGGCCACCTTGTTCAGGTTGAAATCGGTCGTGAGGATGGCGCCGTTGAGCTGCTTCGCGAGCTTGACGAGCTTGAGATCGACTTCGTCGCCTTCGGCGTTGGGGAGGTCGAACGTGCGGACGACGAGCTTCATCTCCTTGCGCATCTGGTTGAGCACGTCGAGGCCGCGCCGCCCGCGCGCCCGCCGGAGGCTGTCGCTGGAGTCGGCGATGTGCTGAAGCTCGTCGAGGACGAACCCCGGCACGTACAACTTCCCCTCAAGGAAGCCGGTGCGGGAGATGTCCGCGATCCGCCCGTCGATGATGACGCTCGTATCGAGGATCTTCGGCTTCTGCTCCACCAGGTCATCCAGAGTCTCCACGTTGCCGGGGAGCATCGAGAACAGCTCGCGGCGCATGCTCATCATCGCCGAAACCCCCATGTAGCAGAGGATGTAGCCCAGGGTGAGGATGAGGGCGACTCCGAGCGCCTTGTCCCGAATGGAGTTGAGCACCACGAGCGCCACCAGCGCCGTCGCGAGGAGCCCCAGGATGACGCCCACCACCGTCGCGACCTTGTCGCGGGGGGGCATCCGCTCCAGGGTATCCCCGAAAGTGACGAGCTTGTTGAACGTATGGTACGCCCAGAGGAAGCCGATCAGAGCGCCCAGCGTCCCGAAGAGAGGGCTCAGCCAATCGGGATCGACGATGGAGCCGTAGCGTTGCGCGTCTTTCGCCAGCCCCTTCTCAAAGATCATGCCCAGGGCGTGAAGGGCATACCATCCGAGAAGGGAAAACGCCACGCTGAAGCTGATTTTAAGGATGCGAATCACGGGATGAGTCCTTTGTCGCGCATGGAGCGGTAATGAGAAGAATGGGAGTCCGGCGGGCGTCGGGGCCCATCGGATGCACAAAGGGAAGAGAGGGAGGCGACGGTGGCGAAAGGATGTGATGTTGACTTTACATTTTCACCTTCCGGAACTCTATTATAGCAGCAAAGCTGAAGGTATGCACCTTGTTCGATAGCTCACGAATGCCGGAGAGGGGGGATCGCCGTTAATCTGTCTGCAACGGATCCCGAGGATGGGTTTGCAGGGATCCTAAGCGCCGGGAAAGGCCGGGAGGTGCGATCTCCCGGCCTTTCTTACGACACCGCAAAGCGGCGAGGGTGTCACCCATCTCTCTATCGGGGGTTCGCTCGAATTACCTGACCCGCTTCCCTTCGGCGTAACCCACCATCAACCCGTCGCCGTAATGCGTTTTCTCTCCCGTAAAGGTCACCTGTACCTCTTTCGTCCCGTCGGAAGCCGCATAAAACTTCCGATCCAGATGCGCGTAGCCGGGGCGGATCCGCCGGAGTGTGCCGTTCAGGGTCTTCCCGAACCGGTTCCAGGTGTACTTCCCGTTCGCGGAGATCGTGAGGGTGCCGGAACCCGCGCCGGGTGTGAAGCTCTCGGTGGGGCGCTGGCCGGGCCGGGCTGGGTCCGGAGAAAAGCCGCCGGGGATGAACAAATTCCACGTTCCGACCAATCGGGAGTCGAGCGGCCCCGGCGGACGCCGCTTCTGAGGGGGGATCGGCCTGGACATGTCGTACTGGATGCTGACGACGGAGAACACCGCCCCGGAACCCACGGACCCGAGTTCCTGTTGAATGCTCCCGAACTGAAGTTTGGCGTAGCGCCCGTCGCGCATGCGGAGGACCACCAGGTTGAACAGGTTGGATTCGATGGGAATACGTCGGGAATAGGAGCCGGCAGGCACGGACGCCAGCTTCTTCAACGATTCTTCACGCGTCAGGATCGATCCCTCCCCCTTGAGGATCATGAACTCTCCCGTGTCGGAGGTCAGATGAGTCCCGGTCATCCGAAGATCGGCTTCCCCGGCGGCTTTTTCCGCATACTCCAGGGTGATGCCCCCACCCCTGGCGAGGTTCAAATTCGTGGGACGATTCTCCCACTGGACCGTCGCAGCGGGGTACGTGACCGGGGCGGAATCCTGCTCGCCCCTCGGATCGGGCCGGGAGCCGGAGCGCTCCCCCCCGCCGGGACCGGCTTCCCCAGTCCCTTTGCCCGAATCGGAACGGCCTTTCTCCTCAAAGGAGAGATGGCTGACGAGGGTGCGGAAAGCGGGGTAATACCGGTCGAATGAACCTTCATCGGTGGCGGACAACATCAGGGTGTGGACATGTCGCTCATGAAGGTAAGCTGTGTACATCCGATGAGTGGTCTGATCCTCCCCTTCCGGCGCTTCGACGCGCGCCACGAGCATCTGCACGCCGCCGGGGAGTTTTTGCAGGAACGGCTTTGTTCCCTTCACTCCCTTTTTGTCCCGGTGAATCGTATTCAGCATCTGCACGAAAGCCGCTTCGAAATTCCCTTCCAGGGGTTCCGACGGAAGGATCGCGATAAACGCACCTTTCTTCGGTGTGGCATCGGGAGGAAGGAGGATGACCCCGCCTTCCTCATTTAGCGTCTTCCAGCCTTTGGGAGGCTCGAACCGTAAATCCCCGACCGAGGCTCCGGACGGCTTGCCGGGGGAATTTGGCTTCTGTTTCTCCTCCAACGGATCCTCAATCGGTTCGACGAGACGGCCCTCAAGGGAGGGCTCGACGAGCCGAGGCTCGATCTCGTTCTGAGCAACGACAACCGGCCCGGTAGAGAGAGCGAGGAGGGCGAGTCCGGTCCCAAGGATCAATGAAATCGAGGGGCGGAAGAGCGGATGAGGTTTCATGAAAAGACCTCCAGGGCAGCGTTCCGAGAACTCTGGATACAGCAAGTTTTGCTCATGGTATCACCCAACTGAAGGGGCGACCAAGCAAGGAAACGATACCACTCCCGCCGCTTAACTGTCAAATGCCCGTATCGGCACTACTGCTCTCTCAAGGTAGGGCTGACGGGAGACCGGGGACATGTAGCGCCCGCGTCTCGCGGGCGTGCCGCCGTCCCGGTGGCACTACACTCCTGTTGTCATTCCAACGTTGACACAGCACTACCCTCTCATTGCCGGAAGCTCAGTCCACTGTCTTATAATCCAGAATCTGCGCTTTGAGGTTCCCCATCACTTTGCCCACCGTGAGCATCGATTCGGCGGGGCCGTGGCCCAGCTTGATGTGCGTGGCGTCCACGAATGCGGTCGGAAGGGTCGGGTCGAGGTCGATCCAGCGGCCCGCGTAGCTCTCCGCCCAGGCGTGATAATAGAACGCGCCCTCGTTGTAGACCAGCCCGGTGGCGATCCGGCTGGGAATCCCCGCCGCACGCGCCAGCGAGACGTACAGCACGGCGAAATCCCGGCACACGCCCTGGCGATCGTTCAGCACGTCCATGCCGCTCCGCACAATCCCGATGTCCCCCTTCACGGCCATGTTCGCGTGGACCCAATCCCGGATCTTCTGCGCGGCCCAGAAGGCGTTCGTCTCCCCCTTGAGGATCTGTCGCGCCTGGGCGATCAGCTCCGGGCGGTCGGATTGGAGGTACGGCCCCGGTTTCACCCATTCCGGCTCCCGTTTCGCGGCTGTGGAGATCGTGAGGCTGCCTTCCGGCTTCAGGGGCGCGGCGGTGATTGTCAGGTCCACCGTGTTCGCATCCACGCGCGCCACCTTCTGCCGGTCATCGATGACGGGGGAAGCAAGCGCGGGAGAGGTGAGGCGGATCTTCAGCAACGAGGCGTTCCGGGGGTCGTCCAGCGTCCGTCCCGCATCCACCGCCATGGCTTTTCCGAGGTCCGCCGGGGGCTCGTACTTCTCCGAGGGGAGGGAGAGCGCTTCTTCTTTCGTCTCCCGGAGCATGGTCAGCCCGAGCAGGGCCTGCATCTTCAGGGTACGTCCGTCCTTGTCCTGCCAGGTCGTCGTGTTGCCCACGGGGGAGGTGGTCTGGACGACGGTAGCGGGATAAGTGATGCCGCCCAGGGTCAGCGGCTCGGTGCGGACGGCCTC
>JAHWJO010000506.1 GCA_019348365.1 Armatimonadota bacterium
GGGGACGTAGACTTCAATCCGGGTCCTTTCGGACAGCGGCAACGAACGACTCCTTTCGCTTCTCGAACTCCTCCATGCGCCGCAGCGACTCTTCCGCTGTCGGCTTGCCGCGCCGGACGCGCTCTTTGACGACGGCTTTCAACTCTTCCGCTTCCTCCGGTACCGCCGGTCCGTCTCCGGTCATCGTGGCACGTCCCGCCAGAGCCAGCGGAGGATGTCGGGCAGGATCGCGCCGCCGTGGTCGTCCGAGTGCCCCCCCTCCCCGAAGACAACGGCCATGTCGTATCGCTTCGCCTTCAGGGCGGCCTCCATCTCCCGGTTCTGGAGGTACCAGTCGCGGTCGGGATCGATGGGGTTGCGGTTGTCGTGGATGCCGTCTTGCAGGAAGATGCGGATCGGCTTGCGCCGGTAGTCGCGGATCAGGTCGGGGTAGATGTGGCCGCTGCGGATGTTCGTGTAGCTGCCGATGAGGCTGATGACCTTTCGGAAGGCGTCCGGGCGCTCCCAGGCGACGGTGAAGGCGCAGATCGCGCCGCTGCTCGCCCCGCCGATGGCCCGCCGGTTGGGATCGCGGGTGAGGTTGTAGGTTTTCCCGACTTCGGGGAGCATCTCCTCGACGAGGAAGCGGGCGTAGCGGTCCCCCAGGGAGTCGTACTCGATGCTCCGGTTGTTCGGGTTATCGAGGCCGATCTGCTCCGGGTACTCGTCTCCACGCTGGCCGGGGGTAATGAAGATGCCGACGGTGACGGGCATCTCCTTTTTGTGGATCAGGTTGTCCATGACCGTGGGCACGCGGAGCACGCCCCGGGGGTTGAGGGCCCGCTGGCCGTCCTGAAAGACCAGCACGCACGCGGGTTGATCGGGCCGGTACTGCGCGGGGACGTAGATCCAGTACTTGCGGACGGTGTTCTTGAAGACCTGGCTCCGGAACAGGAACGGCCCTTCGATCTTCCCGACGGGCACGCCTTCCTGCGGCAGCGAGTCCGGCCCGAGGGCGTAGCGCTTCGGCTCGCCCTGAGTGGGTTCGGGCGCGGGGGGGGCGGTGGGGTTCTGTCCGAAAGCGGTGAGGGCAGGGGCGAGCAGGAGGGTGACGAATATCAATCCGGTTACTTTCACAAATAATCCTTTCAGTGATCCGATCAGGGTTCAGGTCCGGCTAGAGCTTCTGATTCTAAAATCCGATTTGCATCCATAACCAACTGGATGGCTTCCTCAAGGTTGGAGCGAGCTTCCTCAAGAGTATCGCCCTGCGTGTTCGCCCCCGGAAGTTCCTCTACGTAGCCGATGTACCCTTCGGGTACTTTTCGATATAAGGCGGTAAAATCAGGTTCTCGATAGTTCTTAATGCCTCTAATCGCTGTTCTCCCATATTAAAACTCCCGTCGTAGTGGAGAAACCATAAAACAGAAGTGAGGACCGATACTGTTGCGCATGATCTATGATCACATGGATCCATGCCTCAAACGAACGTTCCAGATGATCCCGGTCTACATGTAACCAATCCAGTCCATGACGTGAGAGAATTCTATCAATTTCATCCGCATCCTCTTCTATCAGGCTCGCCCAGCTTCCCTTGAAATGTGACGCAAGGGCGTAAATCTCGGGTCGCCCCGTCTGAATCGGCAAGGGAACGAACACGCCTTCCTCTTCCGGATGATAGCAGGCATAGCCTCCCACCTGATTGCTGTACCATACGCCGGAGGGATATTTTAGAATCAATCCAAGGCCGTCATACTTATACAGGTTGATGACCGGTCTCGTTTCGCTCATTTCATCAACGGTCCTCAAGGATCAGAATGATCTCCTCACGTAACCAGCAAAGGCCTCATTCACATCACCGGAATCTATCAGGATCATTACAGCGTAAGCAATCTGGTTGATCCAATCGCTCAGACGCTCTGTATCTTCATGCGTAATCAACCCATCCCTCTGTAGCGCACTACGTTTATCGAGTCCCCACATTTTTGCCAGAAAGCAGATAGCCCAGAGATTATCCATCAATTTGGCATCCACAGCGTCTTTATGGAGTTCCGGAGCTAGAACTTGGAGGGCTTCCATGACCTCATGGAAATTCTCCTCTATCAACCCGCGATAGGGCCGGAGCATCCCCAGAAAACCCGAATCCCATTTCGGGTGATGGATATCCTCATGTCTTCCACTGTGAAAGGATAGGAGTTCTTTTGCTTCCTCTGGCGTCATGTCTCTTCCTACGGAGGAATGCGAATAGGCAGGAATTTCAGAAAATCTCGTCATAATACATTCAATCTACACGAAGGTAATCCTCTCTACGGTAGAAAGGCTCTACCCCTATGCCCCAGAACTCCTCGAAGAGCACTCATCGCCTCCTCCACGACCACTGGCGCTTCCAGGAGGTGAAGACGAACCGCTCCTCCCCCGCCGCCTCCCTCCCCTGGCTTCCGGCGCACGTCCCCGGCCACGTCCACCTCGACCTGATCCGGGCGGGCGTCATCCAGGACCCCTTCTACCGGCTGGGCGAGCGCGGGGCGATCTGGGTGGACCACACCGACTGGGTCTACGAGACCGCCTTCCACGTTGATGCTCCGCCCGCTGCCAACGCCTTCCTCCGCTTCAACGGCCTCGACACCGTCGCGGAGATCGTCCTGAACGGCGAACCCCTGGGCCAAACCGATAACATGTTCATCCCCCACGAATTCCCCGTCGGCGGGAAGCTGCGCGAAGGCGAGAACACCCTTCAGGTCACGTTCCGCTCCGCGCTGAAGACCGGCTGGGACCGGCAGCAGGCGTGGGACGAGGCGGGAAACGATACGATGGAGGGCGACTGGTTCTCCTGGAACACCCGCTCCTTCGTCCGCAAGGCCCAGTACATGTACGGCTGGGACTGGGGGCCGGAACCCGTCTCCTGCGGCATCTGGCGGCCCATCGAGCTGGTGACGATCCCCGTCGCGCGGCTGCTGGACTGGCGGTACGAGTGCGAGTTCACCCCCGAAGGCCCCGCCCTCGTGCGGATCGAGGCGTTCGTCGAGCGGGCGAAGGGGCAGGAGGAGGCGCCGCTTACCCTGAACGCCGCCATTCCGGAGACGTTCCGCCGGGACGAGGGCGTGCATCCCGTCGAGGTCGCCCCCGCGTCCGTCGAGGTCCCCGCCGGGGAAGGCCGGCTCGGCGTCACGCTCACGCTCCGGATTGAGGACCCGCAGCGCTGGACCCCCGTGGGCCGGGGCGAGCCGGAGGAGTGGAATTATCCCACCCTGTACCGCCTCATGCTCTCCCTCCAGGCTGACGGGGAGGAGGTGGACGGCCTCCGGGGGCGGATCGGGTTGCGGACCGTCGAGTTCGTGCAGGAGCCGGACGAGGACGGCCAGGGGGAGAGCTTTCAGTTCCGTGTCAACGGCGAGAACCTCTACATCAAGGGGGCCAACTGGATCCCCGTCAACTCGTTCCCCTCTCACGGGCCGTACGGGACGGAGATCCACGACTCGGAAGCGGCCCCCACCGCGCGCGGGCGGCAGGACCGCATAAAGGCCCTCCTCGAAGCGGCGCACGCGGCGGAGATGAACATGCTGCGGGTCTGGGGCGGCGGCCTCTACGAATCCGAGCACTTCTATCACCTCTGCGACGAGATGGGCATCCTCGTCTGGCAGGATTTCCTCTTCGCCTGCGCCATGTACCCGGAGGAGGAGC
>JAHWJO010000507.1 GCA_019348365.1 Armatimonadota bacterium
CGGCGCGGGGGCGGTCCGCAGCAGGGGCCGCTCCGCGTGCCGGATCACCTCCGGCTAGCTCGCAGCACTCACCTCCCCGCCACACACGACGGAGGAATGATCGGTCACCAGCGCGCGGACCATCTCCCGATGGTACGCCGTCTCGTCGAACTCCGTGCTCTCGAACCCGACCGAGAACGTGCGGAGCCGGTTGGACGAAAACTGCCGGATGAGCGCCGTCGTGAGGGAGGAGTCGAACCCGCCGCTCAGGTATGCCCCCACCGGCACGTCGGCCCGGAGGCGGATGCGCGTCGAGTCGATCAACAGCGCCCGCAGCTCCTCGGCGATCTCCTCTTCGTCCCGGCCTTCCGCGGCCCGATCCTCCTCCCGCGAGAGGTAGGAGAGCTGCCAGTACGGCTTCACCGTCACGCCGGAGTCGCCCGCGACGAGGAGGTGGCCGGGGGGAAGCTCGTGGATGTTTCGGAACGGGGTGCGGGGCGCGAGCGGGAACCAGAAGGTGAACGTCTGATCGAGGGCGAGGGGGTCGATCTCCGCTTCCACGCCGGGGACCTCGAAGAGGGCTTTGATCTCGGAAGCGAAGACGAGCGCGCCGCCGACGAACGTGTAGTAGAGCGGGCGCACGCCCATCCGGTCGCGGGCGAGCGTGAGCCGGTTCCGTCGCCGGTCCCAGACCGCATACGCGAAATCGCCGTTGAACGCCTGCACGCAGTCGGGGCCGTCCTCTTCGTATTGATGGACGATGGTTTCGGTGTCGGAGTGGGTGTGAAACGCGTGCCCCCGCGCGATCAGCGCCTCCCGCAGCTCGACGTAATTGAAAATCTCTCCGTTGAAGGTGACGAGGACGGAGCCGTCTTCGTTGCTCATCGGCTGGTCGCCCGTATCGAGATCGATGATGCTCAACCGGGCGTGGCCGAGCGCCGTCCCGCCTTCTATGTAGGTCCCCTGAGCGTCCGGCCCCCGGTGGCCCAGAACGGCGACCATTCGCCGGAGCACCTCTTCAGGGGCGTCCACCTGCTGCCGTCTGTCATAGAACCCCGCAATACCACACATCGATTGATCCTGACCGCCTTCTACGGAGCTGCTACGAACCCATTCCCGGCAATACGTCACCCCGGCAACAGGAATTGGAGAGTGAATCCATCCTATCACTGATGGACAAAGGGAGCAAGAGACTCGCTTGCTGTTAATTGTGCCTCGTTCAAGGTTTCATCACCCAATATGCAGGAGAGATGACCATATTGTCACACGGGTCATCTCCTCTTTCGGCAGATGAGGAACCGGACACTAAGCGACGGTGCAGGGTCAGCAGAGTCGGCGAACAAAACGTCTGCGAGAGGGATGAATGAGGAGTTCCTGCCCATCAGAAATACAGCCGCCGATAAGGGAAAGATCGGCGGCTGTATCTATTCGTTGGTGATGAGGCGGTCGGGAGACTTACATGCGCTGCGCGGGCGCCTGTGCCGCAATGTAAAGATCGTACAGGCGGTTGACTCGCCATGCGGCTTCCACCACGCTCCGGGTCACCTCTTCGCCTTTGTGGATGATCGTCTCCCCGGTGTCGTTGCGGATATCCCGGCTCACCAAAGCCCCCACCAGGAGGGGCAGGAATTTCTGGATCGCCTCGGGTGTCTCCTCCTCCGTCTCCTCGTCCGCTTCGCTTCGGTCTCTGGGCGCGTCACTCGCCGTCGGGGCGTAACGGGGGGCCTCCCGCTCTTCCGCCGGGTAATACTCGTGCTCGTAAGGGTGGGACGGACGGCGGGCCGGGGCGGGCGGGGGCGCGTGGAACTGCATCTCCGCCACGGCCGCGCGCGGGCCGACCGGTACCCTCTCTCTCTCCGGGGGCAGATGGATCGGAATCCTCGTCTCTTCCTCCACCCCGGCGGCGACCGCGCTGTAAGCCGGCTGCTCTTCCTGAGAAGCAGGGACCGGGAGCGCCTCCCGGTGGAAAAGGGCGAGACCTTTGCTCGATACGATCATCGCCGATGAGGGAATCACCTGCGCTTCACCGCCGCCGCCCGGCTCGAACCGGTAGGAGACCACCTGCCCGTTCGCCTCATCGAAAGCGTGGTCGATGATGCGCCCGACCCGCTCCCCGTCGCTCGTCATCGCCGTGCGGTGCAGCCGCTCCTGATCGGCAATGAGAAACGGCGTGATCTCGGGCACCTGCGCCAGCGGGCGCACACAGTCCAGCGCCTGCACCAGAACTACGTCGTCCCCGTACGTCACCACGTCCCCGATCAGGAAGGCGCGTTTGGGGGAGGCGGCGTTCGGGCCGGACACTACAAACCCGATCACGCGGTTCGCCACCGGGTCCGTCACGATATGACTGGTTATACCCGTCTCCTCCGCCGTATCCATTGCGATGACGGGCAGCCCCAGACAGCGATCAATCTCTCTCATGCATCTCTCCAACTTGGGTGTAGGGTGTAGGGGGTAGGACGTCGAAACTCGACCGAGACCATGCTGAATTGAGCATATCCCAACGCCCCATAAATGTAAAGCCGCTCCACCCAGCGCCCCGTATCCTGCCCCCTACACCCTACACCCTACACCCTGTTCCTAAACGCCCCACTTCGCGCGGGCTTCCGTCATCTCCACCGTCTGGCCCTTCGTCCAGGCGTAGTGGCCTTTCGGCTCCCGGCCCACCCACCGCTCGTCCAGAGGCTCGGAGGCGAGCTGATACCGCGTATCCGAACTGATCCGGTACCTGTCGGAGGTGTTCGTCAGCGACCCGTGCATCGTGTACATCCCGAAGATGAGCGCGTCGCCCGCCTCGAACTCCGTCGTCGCCCACCGGCCTCCGTACCGGTCCACCATCTCCACCGGGTCGTTCGTGAACCAGCCGACGACATGGTCGCGGTCCACGTCCATCTTCCCGTACGTCTCCTTGATCCGCTCGAACCGATGCGAGCCGACCAGCAGCGCCAGCGGCCCCAGCTCGAACGGGCAATCCCCGATAGGAATCCAGCAGGTGCAGACGTTCGGCGTGCCCCGGCCCATGTAGACGATGTCGTAGTGCGCGCCGGTGAAATCCCCCGGACCCACCACCCGAAGCCACTTGTAATCGTACGTGGCGATGGGACCGCCCCGCAGCGTCTCGAAGAACCGCATGACCGGGTCGGAGGCGACCATCTGCTGGAACGCGGGGCACCGGGTCAGGTCGTTGGCCCCCCCGAAGAATCCGCCCCCGCCTTCCGGCGCTTTCACGGCGTCCATCTTCGGGTGCGCGGAGTCCAGCATCCCCCGTTCGGCCATCACCTCCACCATCTGCCTCCGGGTTTCCAGCACCAGATCCTTGTCCAGCAGGCCTCGGATCAGCAGGTAGCCGTCCTCTTCCATTCGCGTCTGCAGCGCGTCGGCAACGCCTTTGAGATCCGTCGCCTCCCGCAGCTCGCCGATGTAAGGACCGGGGTACTCCAGATCCTGCTTCCCCATGCGTAAGATCATCGTTCTCCCTCCACTGAGCGAAACCGGAACGCATCCGACGACCGGCCTCGCTGCCACACCTGCCCTATCGATTTCTCTCCCCGCACGTCTCCTCCTGCCCCGTTTCGGGTTGCCTTCGGGAACCCAGGTTCCCCATTCCCAATGGAGGGCGCCGCGTTCTTCCTTCATGGGAAGAATTGGGAACGGGAATCCACTCCCCTTCCCTCGAATTG
>JAHWJO010000508.1 GCA_019348365.1 Armatimonadota bacterium
GGTTCCCATGCCCTGCCGGATCCGGTTGCCGAAGTAGCTGGGGACGGATTCGCTCGTCCGGACGCTGACGACGGAGGTGCTGACGGTGTTCACCGCGCCGATGATCGCCTTTTCGTAATCGGTGGTGATGGAGGTGGCGGCCTGGGTCTTCAGGGCCAGATCGGGGGTCGGCCCGAGGAGCCGCAGCGCCTGGACGACGAGGACTCCGATCAGCGCGCCCAGCAGAAAGATAACGACCAACCCGGAACGTGTGAGACGCAAGGAGGGCACCTCGGCGCTTTGGGGAGTGGGATAAGACATGGGGCAGACCTGTTCTATGAAAGTGTAGCCGAGCCCGAACCCTACGACAAGAAATCATGGGGTGCTCGGACGAAAGACCGTGTTGCAATGATCCTGATTGCGTGGGGGACACTCCAATTGACGGCATGACCGGCGAGAGGTTTCATGGTAGGTGTAAATTGGGGGTGTGCGACTCTGAACATCCGTAGGGAGGCCCTCAAGCCCTGTTTTTGATCGAAGCGGTATACGGGAGGGGTCCAGGAGATGGGAAGGATGCGCGCCGCTCGGTATGAGCACACGAAGGATGCGGAGACACGAAAACAGGGGCGATAATTACGCCCCTGTACAAGGTGGAACCACGCCGGTGATTTCTAAGGCTGACCGGCATCTACGAAACGGGTTGCAGAACGTCTATTCCAGCTCCAGCGTGAGGCGGGAGAGCGCCACCGCCGCCATGGCGGCCAGCATCACGCCGATGGCCCCGGTCGCGAGCGGCATTTCGGCGATCGTCCGGCGGCCCAGGCGCACCTTGATGCGGCGCTTCTGGCCCGTCCGCAGAATCGCTTCGGCTTCCTGGAACAGCATCGCGCCGATCTCCACCATGTCGCTCGTGTTGGCGGTGAGACGCAGGGCGGATGCGGGCTGCGGCTCGGCGTGCCGGTCCGCCTGGGGATCGGGTTCAGGGAGCGTGGACGTGGAATGAGGTGAATCCCCTTCCGACAGGGGTGTGGGCTCAAAGACCTCATCCAGCGTTCCCGCCGGAGCGGTGTCGTCCACCGCGAGAGTCGCGCCCTTATCCGGAGTCACCTTCGGAACCGATTGATCCATCTTCATCTCCTCTGAATAAATGCGGCAGAACGAACGGGGGTAAACGCCGGACGGAAGAGAACCCTCATCCGCCGATGAGACGATGTATCAGGTGCAACGGCACGGACGCAGAGCGGTCCTCGTTTCGTTATCTCTTTTCCCCGTGAGAGCCCAACCGAAACGGAGGGGGGCGATGGCGGGACTTCTCTCTGAATCGCACCTCTACCGAGGTCTATGAACGGCTACGCTCCTTCCGAAGTCAGATAAGAGAGCGCGGCCATTTCGGTGATGACGGAGACGTTGCGGACCACCACGCTGCGGGGCGCTTCCAGCGGGGTCGGCGCGAAGTTCAGAATCCCCTTGATCCCGGCGGCGATGAGTTGATCCGCGGCCGGCTGCGCCGCTTGCGCCGGGACGGTCAGGATCGCCATGCGGGCGCCCAGCTCGTCCACGCGCTCGCTGAGCCGGGAAGCATCCTCGACTCGCACGCCGCCGATCTCCTCCCCGATCCGCGCCGGGTCCGTATCGAACGCGGCGACGATGACCAGATTGTACTGGTGCCACCCCGGATACGCGACGAGCGCCCGGCCCAGGTTGCCCGCCCCGACGAGGATGACGTTCTGTCGCTGGTTGAGGTGCAGGATCTTGGCGATGGTCTGGCGGAGGAGCGCCACGTTGTAGCCCACTCCCCGCCGCCCGAATTCCCCGAAGTAGGAGAGGTCCCGTCGAACCAGCTCCGCCGGACACTGGGTACGCCGTCCCAGCTCTTCCGACGCGATGAATTCCAGGTCCGGCGGATCGATCTCGTTGAGGCACCGGAGGTAACCCGCCAGGCGTTTCAGCGTGGGCTCTGGGATCGAGCGTGAAGTCAAGGGTCCTCCTTCAGGGCCGGGGTTGATGCGCTCTTGCGTGAGGGGGGAATCGTTGCGGAGCGGGACCGGAGTCACCGGATTCCGTGCATTTCATCCCATGGGAATTCGGTGGAGATCCCTCCTGGGGATCGCGGGAGATTTACATAACGATTGTGGGAGACAAGGGAGGATTTGGCAAGAATTCCTCGCCTCGCGAACCTCCCTCGGATTCCCATGAGGAGGCAGGGCCGCGCCCGTATGTCGAGAGGGAACCGTGGAGAGACCGGCTTCGCTGCTATCAAGGGTCCACACGAGCGGTCGGGAGGAGCTTCGGGGGGACGCGGTGGTGAGTCGCCTGCTCGTAGGCGTAGGCCAGGCGGATCAGCGCCGGCTCGCTGTACGCCCGCCCGAGGAACGACAGGCCGACGGGCAGCCCGGAGATGTACCCCGCCGGAACCGTGATATGGGGGAATCCGGTGACGGCTGCCGGGCTCGACGTGCCGGGAGGGGCGGCGAGCTGGTCGCCGTTGACGAGGTCGATCAGCCAGGGAGGGCTGTTCGTCGGGGCGATCATCGCATCCAGCCGGTTCTTGACGAAGACTTCGTCGAAGGCTTTCGTGAATTTCTCGCGCTTCTCCAGCGCCTCCAGATAGGGCTTGTCGGTGAGCGGCCCCTTCTTTTCCGCATCGAGGAAGTTCTCCTGCCCGAAGTGCGGCATCTCCTCCCCGGCATGCCGCTCATTGTATTCGATGAGTTCTTTCAGCGTGCGTACGGGGGCGTCCCGCCCCAGGTTCGCGAGATATTCCTTCAGGCCCGCCTTGAACTCGTAAAGCAGAATCTGGTTTTTCGCGTTCCCGAGGTCGGGGAGGTCCATCTCCAGCGGGTCGATCAGAGTCGCGCCGAGATCTTTGAGCCGGGCGATCTCCGCCTCCATGTGCCTCCGGACTTTCGGGTGCCCCCCGAAGTAGCGCCGCGCCACCCCCAGCCGGGCTCCCTTCAGCCCGTCGGCATCGAGGCCGGAGGTGTAGTCGGTCCGGGCCTTACCCTCGCTCACTTTCGTCGCCGTGTCGTCGGGATCGACTCCCGCCATGACACCGAGCAGGAGGGCCGCATCCCGGACGGTGCGGGCCATGGGACCGGCGGTGTCCTGCGTGCGGGAGATCGGAATAATACCGGAGCGGCTGACGAGTCCCACGGTCGGCTTGATTCCGACGAGGGAACACGAGGATGCGGGGTTGACGATGGAGCCGTCCGTCTCGGTGCCGACGCCGATCACGGCGAGGTTGGCGGCGATGGCGGCGCCCGTGCCGGAGCTGGATCCGCCCGGACTCCGGTCGAGCGCGTACGGGTTCCGGCACTGCCCCCCGAGGGCGCTCCACCCGCTGGAGGAGTGGAACGACCGGAAGTTGGCCCACTCGCTGAGATTGGTTTTCCCCAGAAGGACGGCCCCGGCCTCGCGGAGCCGCCGGGCGACAAAGGAGTCGTGCCGGGGATGCGACCCTTTCAGCGCCTGGGACCCCGCCGTCGTGGGCATTCGATCCGCCGTATCGATGTTGTCTTTAAGGAGCACGGGAATGCCGTGCAGCGGCCCGCGCGTACCCCGCTTCCGGCGCTCCGCGTCCAGAGCGCGGGCGAGGGACAGCGCGTCTTTATTGATTTAGAGCGTATCCGACAAATCGGAACCTGATCAGTGTCTTTCTTTCACAGAAGT